>JAFTBA010000176.1 GCA_017458545.1 Synergistaceae bacterium
TCACTGCAAGATTATTCACTGTCATTGAGGGTTTCACTCCGAGTATAACCTGAACTATCTTTCCGTGTTCAATCGGCTGAGCAAAATCAATCACGTTACCTTTCTCATCGTAGTACAGGCATTCAATGTTGACGTTCCTGCGTTCGGGCTTGGGCAGTGTCTTAGGAGTACCCGTTATATTCCAGGCGTAACAACCCTGACCGCTCCCGTCAGCCTCAATCAGTATGCCCGTATCTTTCGGTAACTGATCTATCTTCACTCCTGCAGTACCTTCATTGCTCCTGTAACTGAGAATAGGTTTGTCACTGGTCTCAGTGTTCACGTGTGCGGTTATACTGCTCTTAGCTCCTGCAGACTCTACGTTGTAACGGGCCAGTGCGGTTATAGCCATAGCGTTATCCTGAGTGCTGTACCATTTCAGACCTGCAAGCCTCATAGCAAGTTCAGTAACTTCGGGTGCCTGCGGCTCAACATCAAGCCACATTGACAGCAATAAAGCCGTATTCCTTGCGTCGGACTCAAGAGTCATTCCCGAATATCCTGTTGTTTTGCCGACATTGAGATTTCTGAGCGCATCGGCTTTACCGTCAACAACTGATTGAGCTCCTGCAAGGTAAATGTTACCCGACTGACGGAGATTGAACTGATTCTCGCGGAGGTACTCAATCCATCCCAGAGGTTTCTCACCGTTGAGAGCAAGCACGTAAACGGCATATGCTTTAGCTGTGAGGTCATCTTTTTCTTCGCCGTCATATTTGTATTCGGGCATTGAAGCAAGGAACTCACGTATCCAGTTCATTACGCCCGTCAGCATTTCTTCAGGGAAATTTACTCCTGCGTTCCTGGCGTTTAACAGGAAGTGCGCTGCATAAACGCTCCCCCAGTTATAGGGCTGATTAGTTCCCGGCCACATAGCGAATGAACCGTTATAGAGCTGCATAGACTGTATACGGGCTATAGCTCCTTCAGTACGTTCGTGAAGCTGAGAGTCGTTGACGACAAGAGGGTCAAGTTCTGCTACTGCGTCAGGCAGTATCAGGAACGGCCATGCTCCCGAAATCGTCTGTTCAAGGCAGCCGTAAGGGTATGAGTTCAGGAAGTTGACGGCCTGATTAATGTTGACTGCAGGAGTATCGGCAAGCGTTAAAGTTCCCGAAATTTTCCCGTCAAAATCATTGAACGGTATATCAAGTTTCGTCTGACCGTTCTCGAATTTCCCTGTTCCTGCAACAGTAATAACAGGCCATGCAGGTCTCACAGGCATTTCGATTTCCTGAGTGAACGATTTTTCCACGCCCTTCTCAGTCCAAGAGGTTACGACACTGAGCGAAGCCCTGTCAGCTCCTCCGAGTGCTTTAGCCTGAGCCCTGAACGATGATTTAGCTCCTGCCGAAATTTTAAGCTCAGCGAACGAGTTATCAAGCATTAAACCTTCAGGAATGAGATTGATTTTAACGTCTCTGTTTTCGTTCGATGTGTTGAAGACTGAAACAGGGATTGCGAATATATCTCCCGGTGCTGCAAATCTGGGTAATCCCGTCTCGGTAACAATGTCGCGTGCAATTTCTATAGCCGTTTCACTGCTGCCGAAGCTGCGCCCTGAAGCTGCAACAACAAAGAGCCTTCCCCTTCCGCTGAACTCAGGGAGTTCGAGTTCTGTTTTAATCACACCGTTTTTGTCGGGGTAAATCACTCCGTCAAACAGCGACAGTATTTTGAACCTCTGAATGTTACCGTCAGGCGCAAATGCTTCCATACCCTCATCACCGCCGGGGTGTAACTGTTCCGATGTTCTGTCCTCAACGGGTATCAACTGGTCGTAAATGTCATAGCCCTCAGAGTTAAGTTTCTTGAGACCCCAGAAATGATTGAGGAGGTCAGGTACTTTGTACTTCGTCAGCCCTAATACTCCGTCGTCAACAAATGCTACTGCAACATCAGCATTCTGAGCTATTGCCTCACTGCTGCCCTTGAGAGTTATTGTTACAGGTAATTTCGTTGCGGGTTCAATCTTCTTTGGAGCGTCAACAGCAACGTTAATGTTGTAGTCCGACAGATCCGTTTTGAGTCTTAACAGTCCTATAGCCCTGTGTGAAGCCCACTGTTTAGCGTCATCGGCAACAACGGGACGCACTAACCAGGCTGTTATCCAGACATTTGGCCTGAAGTCCTGAGTTATTTTGAAATCGTAAGTAACTTCAGAGCCTTCAACTTTGCTGACATCGCGGTTGAGTAATTTCGCGCCCTCTACAGTTACCATCATTAAGCCCTCGAAAGGTGCTTTGATTTTAACGTGAGCAGTATCGCCGAGCCTGTAGAAATCTTTATCCGCAGTCATTTCGATTCTGTCGATTAACTGCGAGCCTGAAGCTCTTGTGTCAGGGTCTGAAGCGTAGAACCTGTAAACTGCTCTTGCGTCATCATTCTCATCGGAAATTCTCACCATGTAACTGCCGTAGCTCTCAGGTCTGAATGACACTTCACCGAGTCCGTTCCTGAGTTTCAGCGTCTTGTCGTCAACCTTCTGTAACTCTTCTGTTGACTGCCAGCGTTTACGGCCGTCAATCTCTACCATGTTGTAGTTCCAAGTAATTTTGTAGAGTTCGGCATTAAGTTCACCGGGTTCGGCAGGTTCTTCGTTAGGGGTAACGCCTGCAACTTTGAAAGCAATATCACTTCTCACTGAGAAATTATCCGTTACGGGAGCAATTCCCAAAAGCCAAGGGGAAGGGTAATAGGGACGTGTTATCGAACTGTTGACCCATCTGCCAGAATCGTCCATTACTTCAGTGCGGAGGGTTACGTTAATGACAGTGGGAGCTTCCCAGTCCTCTTTAAGCTCAAGGCTTGAACGTGCAGCACCGAAATTATCCAGTACATTTTCACCGAAATCTCCTTCTTCAGTTGAGAATCTCCTCTCAGGGTCGCCGAACTGATAGCCCTTCCACCTGTCCTGAGTCGGAGTGAAAGTTCCTTCCCTTGCAGTCCATGAAGTTTTGTAGGTCAGTCCTGCACCGTCAGCACCGAAAAGCCACCTTGCGTAAATATCTGCTGCAAACGTATCGCCGTGTATCAAATACTGTTTGTAGGAGTTAAGTTTGACCTCAATGCGCGGAGGTGCGAAGTCTTCTACATGGAACTTGTACGACGCTATAGGCTTGGCCTCATTGCCGGGAACAGCTACATAAGCAGTCCATGTACCTGTTAAAGCGTTGCCGGGAATACTCAGATTAACAACGGCACTTCCTTTAGCGTTGAGGGTTGCGGTTTCCTGTTTAACTTTGCGCCCTAAAGTGTCCTTAACGATGAAGAGTACAGGGAATGCTTCAGGGGTAGTTAAGTCTGCATTGCGTACTATGAATTTGAAGGGTGCATTTTCACCCGTCCTGTAAATGTCGCGCGGTGAGAATATCACAGCGTCATAGCCCGACCTCAGCCAGTCGCGTCCTGATGTGTCGAATATTTCGCGGTTTAACAGGTTGCGTGTCAGCTGAATGTATGTCAGGTCGTTTGACTTTGAGATGACGGCAACACTGGGTGTGTTGTCATTCTTCCATGTTTCTCCCTGAGGAAGCTCAAAGTAGAACACTCCGCCCGAATTAGTGCGTCCTTCTGCGAGGAGCTGCCTTTTGTCAGAGAAGATTCTCACGCGTGCATCGCTGACGCTCTGAGCTGTAGTGAGTGAGTTCACCCAAACCAGTGCAGCATCTTCCCAGAGCCTTGCCGTAACGCCTAAGTCGCTGAGGCTGATAACCTGAGAAGATTCGTCCCACCAGTCTTTGTCAGCGTCTCTTGCCGTGAGCAGGAACAATCCTCTGTCACCGCTGGTCATTTCGTCAACAGGAATACTTCTCCTGACACGTTCATTGAGCGGTAAGTTGAGCGGAATTTCCTTAGTGAAGACTCTTTTAGCGATGTCCTTATCGAAGTAGTAATACTCATCGTTAAAGATGTAGGGGATATTGTTCTCATACATGCGCCACAAATCAAGCTGAAGTTTTTTGACGTTAATCAGCTCAATAGGAATGAGACCTTTATCGAGAGTTGTGAGGTAAGTTCCTGCTGAAGGCAAATCAATATCCGACTGTAAATCGGGCATGATTACGGCCTGTTTATAGTCTTCTTTGAGTACTAAACCGCCTTTCGAGGGGAAACCTTTGCGTAAGGTTATGACGAATCTGCTTCTGGGTTTGAAATCGTTTGCGCGTATTCTGAGTATTTCATCACTCCAGCCCGACTCGAAAGAAGGATTATTCACGGCAGGTTCAATATCAATGAAGTTCTTAACTGTCTGAGGGTCAACGCCGAAGTTCATATTTATGCGGATAGTGTTTTCGCCTTCTGCATTAACTCCCTGAACGATGAGCGACGGATCAAGAACGACATTCTCTGTGATGTCATGGTCGATTCCCAAATCTCCCTCACCTGATTTGAGTCCTGCCGAGATTCTGACGGTGTATCTCTGGCGCGAAGGAGTTTTGTTGACGGGAACTGACGCGCGGATAGTCCTTGAGGGCAAAGCACCGTTAATGCTGTAAGGCATTTCTTTACCTTCAGGGCTGATTATGCGCATGTAGCCTTTGAGTCTTGCGGGGTCAACTCTCATGTTGAACGTCAATGTGAAGTAGGCGTTGCCGTCCCTGCTCATTGAGGCTTTGATGTCGGAGGGCGAAAGTCCTTCAGTCTGGAATCTGAACTCACCCGGGCCGATGTGATTGCCGCGCCTGTCCTTGAGGTCTTCCCTGAGAGTCGCAGTGTAAGTGGTAGCGTTCCTCAAGGGAGCGAGGAGTCTGGCTGTGAATGTGCGTTCATTCTGCCATCGTCCTTCGAGCTGCAGGGGAGGGTTGACCGCGAACGGGAACAACGAGTTTTCGGGGGTAATGGCTTTACCTGTCTGTGCTTTACTTACTACGGGATTATCGAACACTGCCCTGAACGAAACATTATCGGGAACAGTTCCGGTAGGAGCGAAACTTCTGACTCCTGCGATTTTACCTGAGCGTGCTGAAGCGGAGAAAGCAGCTGAGGGAATGAGCAGTAAAATCAGAATCAGCAGTAAAAATCTTTGAGGCTTTAGCAAGATTATGCAATCCTTTCTTTAATGGGATTAATTTCATGTGATAATTATAGCTTGTAAATGCAAAATATAGGCTATAATCTTAAACGTTCAGAAAAATATAGGGGGCAGAAGATTCATACTATGGAAGAGAAAAGGAATGTTGAGGCAGCCAGTAAGAAATGGGAAGTAGTAGTATTCACGCTCGGTAAAGATGCTTTTGCTATAAACGTAAACAAAACGCGCGAGATACTCCGTTGGACGGGATGCCGTCCTGTACCTACGAAGACACCTGCATTTGTCGGAATAACGACATTGAGGGACGCGCTATTACCGTTAATAGACCTGCGGATATTCTTGGGTATAAATTCGACTGTGCCTATGGCTAACACTAAAGTAATGGTTGTTGAGTTCAATGATATAAAACTTGGATTTCTTGTTGACGGAGTAGAGAGAATCCGACAGGTTAACGCAGAGGATTTAGACAGCTCTAAGATGAGAGGGGTATCGCTGAAATGGGTACTCTATATCATAAAGCGTGATGAAAGAAATATATTGCTGTTGGACTACGAAGCGATAATTCAGGAGACAGCTCCTGCAGTTGCAGAACACATGTTCGATCAGTCGAAGCTCGAAACGTATCACCGTCAGATAGGACATGTTGAGGACTTCCACATACTTGTAGCGGATGACTCGCCGTTGTTGAGGCAGCAGACATGCGATGTGTTAAAGCAGTCAGGGTTCACGAGTATATATCCTGTTAAGGACGGAGTAGAAGCCAGGAAGTTATTGCTGGATCAGGGAGAGAATTTCGATTTGCTTGTATCGGATATTGAGATGCCGCTGCTTGACGGATTGAGTCTTGTTGAAACATTAAGGAATGACTCGCGTACTGAGAATATGCCCGTAATATTATTCTCGTCCATAATGGTTAAGGAGCTTTTAGACCGCGCAGAGAAACTCAAAATAACGCACGTTCTCAAGCCCGATGTGTATAAACTTGTTGAGGCTGTGATGAAGATTTACCACGAGTGCAAAAAGAACAGGAATTACTAGGTGTTAGGGATTAGGGGGAAGGGGTTAGGGTTTGAGTTTGAAATTCATTTTTACACCGCCTGTTTTCTTAACGGTCAGTGTGTAAGTATCTGTATCCCAATCAAAGCTGACTATTTTATCTTCGATGTAAGCAATGGGAGAGTCTTTCGCTTCTATACGTATTGATGTATTGTAACGGTCAGTGTAATAATAACTGGGGCGTATTTCTGCTGTTATATCTCCAGCAATGTTGTACAATATATTACGATTTTTTACGTTCTCACCATAATTAAATGACCAATCATGAATCATCTTTGCATAATATATCATATCGTCCATGTGTCTGATTTTCGCTAAATTATCGGTCTGGTTGGCCATGAACTCAACTATCCCCACCATCATCACACCGAACACAGCCGCTGCCGTCAAAAACTCAGCAAATGTTTCGCCCTTTCTTTTCATGTCAATCAATCCTCCTGAGAATTAAACATCGTGGGAAATTCCCGCCGTCATCAATCACATCAACTGTCTCAAACTCAATGCTGCAATAAAAATTCTTCAGTGCCTCAACCTGATTCAAATTACCCGTCTCAAAAATTATATACCCTCCGCGCTTTAACTTGGCCGCTGCAAGACAGAAAATTTCA
>JAFTBA010000177.1 GCA_017458545.1 Synergistaceae bacterium
AATACGTTAAACTGATAAGACAGCGTATATCCGAATCCTCTTTACAGCTAATGCTAATTTAACTTTTTGTGTTTTTTCGTACCTATGTTCTTTGTGTTCCTGTCGCTTGCCCTCAATTCAAGATAGCTTCTCATGTTCTCATCTACAAATTCATACACATGAAACCCCTCAGAGTTTAGCTTATCTAATTCTTCTGCTCGAAGTAAAGTCGACGGCATAAGCTCAGACTGTAAATATTCACGGTTCTCGTAAGGCTCAACATAATACGTAATTTCCAGAAAAGGAGCGTTAAACAAAGCATTTCCTATTACACATTCAAAAACTTTTATGGGATTGCACATATAGAACTGGAAGCTGTCAGGCCATAAATTTTTCGGAGCAGGTGTTCTGTCAGGATTTATCTCAATATGCTTTAAGTATATGAAATTGTAATAGTTTTGCAGAAGTGTCCTGAAGTTTCGACACCTCTCCGACTGAGGCCATATTTCAAACGCCCTGATACGTATGTCCCCGAAATAACCCTCATTAAAGCAAGGATAATCAGCAATAATAAATATAAATCTCGGTGTCTCATCGAGTGCCATTCTCAGTTCATCTTTGCTCCTTATATTGATGAGCCACTTAGAGTCATTCTTCCTGATTATTTCATGCGAACCACAATAGGGACATAATGAATTACTCCTCAAAACACCCCTTCCGCATTTATTGCATTTGTCCATTTGGTCTACTTTGCTGCAGGCTTTTACTTCTGAACCGTCAATAATATCATTGCCTCTTGCCCCTGTTGCTGTTCCTCTCATACCTACAATTAGAGATGCTAAATGCTGTGACGGATAACCTGTCTTCAAATTCGGCGTCTGGTTTGTCATAGCTGCCCATTTATGAGCCAACTGACGAGGGATTATTATCATGTCATAAATAAATTCTCTAATGAGAGGTATATTGCTTCCTATCGTGATTAAATTTATGTTAGGCTGCATTGACATTGCTTGTCCCCCTGAAAAATCGGACTGTCAAAAAACTCTTTCCCTGTAATTCCTAAAGCGTTCCATATTTTCGCAAGATTAACGACAGAGATATTACGCTTTCCACCCTCAACACCAGCGATATATGTTCTATCCAGTCCAACATTTAATGCAAATTTTTCTTGGCTCATACCAAGTGTAATCCTCAATTCTTTAATCCTTTGTCCAACTTGTACACGAATCATGTTTATTAAAATAATAAGCAGAGGACTAAAAGACAACGGACTATAAGTAACAGCCAATAAAAAAACTCGCCCATCACGGCGAGTTCTCTCAAAATCACTACATTAATTCTTGTGGTCTAGTGCCTCATTCCTAGCCTCAGGTTTCAGAATCCACTGTCCCCAGTCAAACCTAACTAATCCGCTCACGATATACATCGCAAACAAAAACAGCGGAGCTCCGCTCTTCAGGAACACGAACGACAGCACAAACATCGAGAACAGCGCAAGGCACTTGACCTTATCGGCAGTCTTCTTCGTGAGCTTCTTCATGTTCGCGTAAGGTATGCTCGAAATCATCAGCAGTCCCGTAAGCCCTAATACTCCTGCCGTTGCCCATGACGGCATATTCACCCCTGCAATCACGAATGACGACACGAACAATCCCCCTGCAGGACACGGCAATCCCTGAAACGGTCCAGGTACATGCACGACGTTGAAACGCGCAAGCCTCAGCGCAACGCACAGCGCAAAGAAACATGCCGTTACCGCTCCCAAAATGTGCAGCTCCCTCACAGAAACCTGATACATCAGTATTGACGGCGCAACTCCGAAACTCACTAAGTCCGCTAAACTGTCGAACTCCAATCCGAACTGCGAACCGCCTCCTAACATCCTCGCTACTTTGCCGTCAAACCCGTCGAATATCACCGCAAAAAATATCATCCATGCCGCAGGTATATACCTCCCGTGCAGCACAAGTATCAGTGAGAATAATCCGCACAACAGATTACCGCTCGTTACCATGTTAGGCAATATATGCCTGAACTCCATAGGCTTGTTGCCCTTACCTTTACGACCCATTAAACGCCTTATCCTGAGAAAACTCCTCAATTCTTTATCACCCCTATACATGTTATCCCTGCTTTCACTTTTTCGCCCGCCTTCACTAATATTACAGTGTCAACAGGCACATAAAGATCTACCCTCGAACCCAGCTTTATCATTCCGTAACGCTGTCCCGTCTCAAGTACATCGCCGCGTCTAAGCCTGCATACTATCCTTCTCGCCACAAGCCCCGCAATCTGCACCATCATTACCGCTCCCCATTGAGTCGAAAGTCCTACATAATTACGTTCGTTGACCTCTGAGGCTTTCGGTGAAAACGCTGCTATTTTTTTACCGGGTACGTATTCGAGAAAGTCAACTCGACCCGTACACGGAGTGCGGTTGACGTGAACGCTAAAGATATTCATGAAGATTCCTACCTTCAGCGCACGCCCCGTGAAAGGATGTTCGCATTCCGAAATCTCTACAACCTTACCGTCTGCAGGCGAGTAGAATCTGCCGTCCTCGTATTCAGTACTGCGTTCAGGGTCGCGGAAAAACCAAACCGTTAAACCCAGCAGCACGCACATCACTGCACAAGGAACCCATGACACAAAAGCAAATGCCCCCGCACATAATGCGAGGGATATTACTGTAGGTATACCGTCTTTTGCTATCCTCATTACTCGTCTCCGCCCTCAGCGGCATCACCAAACGGAAGTTCTGCGGTTAATTCGCCGTCTTCTTCCTCTGCACTGATGAAACTGCAATCCGCTACCGAATCACCCTCATCAAGCCGAATTATTATTACACCAACCGAATGACGCTTCATTATGTTTATTCCTTTGACCGGCATACGGATCATTCTGCCCTTCGAGGAAATAGCTATGATTTCGTCAGTGCTTTTTACCGAAAGGCTGGCTGATAATTTCCCCGTCTTCTCGGTCAGTTCCATAAGGCATATGCCCGTTGTAGCCCTGTGATGAGGCATGAACGATGAAAATTCAACGCGCTTTCCTATACCGAACTGGCTTATCACCAGAATAGTACGGCTGTCGTCAACTACATCGCAGCTCAATACCCTGTCGTCATTCTTCAGCCTTATTGCCTGTACTCCTCTCGCAGTCCTGCTCAAAGGCCTGAACTCGTTTTCAGAAACCCTCAGCGCAAGTCCGTTCCTCGTAACCATAACTACATCGTTATTGCCGGTAGTCAGCATTACCTGAGCAATTTCGTCTCCTGCATCGAGTTTCATTATACGTTTTGCGCGGTTGGTGTACTTGAGTTCGTCGAATGACATTCTTTTAGCGATACCCATTCTCGTTATGAAGAACGCATACTTAAAATCACCGTCTCCTGCTCCGGCAATGTTCACTATTCTCTCGCCTGCCTCAAGATTCAACGGGAGGTAACGCGATACAGGTTTGCCCTTTCCCGAACGGGTCTCAGGAATCTCATAGCCCTTAATAGACATAATCCTTCCCGTGTTAGTGAAGAAATATATATCCTTATGGGTAGTTGTTACACAGAGTATTTCTATGCTGTCGTCCTCGTGAATGCTCGCGCCTCTCTTGCCTTTACCGCCCGTTGCCTGAAGACGGTAGGACTGCAACGGCTGGCGTTTAATGAGTCCGTCCTTCGAGAGAGTTATGATTATGTCCTCTTCGGGAATCAAATCGTAATCCTCAGTTTCGGGCGCAGGCTCTTCGGATAATGATGTCCTCCTGTCATCACCGAAACGTTCGGCCAAGTCAACGAGTTCAGCACGGATAACACCGTCAAGAACTTTCCTGTCCTCAAGTATGCTGGTGTAAGCTGCAATATCAGCGAGAAGTTTAGACTGTTCATCGTCAAGTTTATTGCGTTCCAGTCCCGTGAGTCTCTGAAGCCTCATATCAAGTATTGCCTGAGCCTGTGCCTCCGAAAACTCAAGCACTGACTGTAAACTCGCTTTAGCTTCAGCAGCGTTGTCGGTCGAACGTATAGTTCTTATAACCTGTTCAATGTGAGTCAATGCTTTCTTGAGACCCTCAATGATATGTTCACGGGCTTTAGCCTGTTTCATTCTGTGTTCAGTCCTGCGCCTTACAACATCACGCCTGTAATTGAGGAAGATTGAGAGCAGCTGTTTGAGACTGAGGATTTCAGGGTGTCCGTTGACGAGGGCGAGGTTAATAACGCCGAATGTTGACTGTAACGATGTGTGCTTGTAGAGCTGTCTGGTAATTAAATCCGAATCGGCATCGCGCGAAAGCTCAATCACTATTCTGAGTCCGTCCCTGTCAGATTCATCCCTCATCTCATGGACTCCTTCAATGTCCTTGTTCTGAACGGCCTCAACCATAGCTTCAAGCATTATGGTTTTGTTGACACCGTAAGGAATCTCAGTGATAACTATGCTCTGACGGCCGCGCTTAGATTCTTCAGTGTGGAGTTTGCCGCGAACCGTTATTTTTCCGCGACCGGTTGAATACGCTTCAATTATTCCCGAACGTCCGAGTATTTCACCGCCCGTAGGGAAATCAGGGGCAGGCATTATGTTCATTATGTCATTGAGCTCTGCGTCTTCGGGTTCAATATTGTTGTCAATTAACCAGCAGAAAACATTAACGACTTCACGCAGGTTATGAGGCGGCATGTTAGTGGCCATACCTACGGCAATACCTGTAGAGCCGTTGACGAGGAGATTGGGGAAGATTGACGGGAGCGTTAAAGGTTCTTTGAGCGACTCATCAAAGTTCTGTCCCCATTCAACTGTATCTTCATCGAGGTTAGCGAGCATTAATTCACCGGGTCTGCTCAAACGCGCCTCAGTGTATCGCATTGCTGCAGGGCTGTCGCCGTCAACAGAACCGAAGTTACCCTGACCGTCAACGAGTGTGTAACGCAAGTTCCAGTTCTGAGCGAGTCGCACCATAGTGTCGTAAATAGCCGAGTCACCGTGAGGGTGATACTTACCCATAGTTTCACCGACAATACGCGCAGATTTCTTGTAAGCAGTATTGTGTTTGAGTCCTAACTCTGACATGGCATAGAGTACACGGCGCTGAACGGGTTTGAGACCGTCGCGTGCATCGGGTAAAGCTCTTCCGACGATGACGCTCATTGCGTAATTAAGGTAACTTGTTTTTATTTCGCCTACAAGGGGAAGTGTTAAGATTTTTTCATCGCCCTGCGGTTTAAGGTCTTCATTCTGAATGGTGGAGTTTGTGATTTCATCAGGCATAAAATTTTTTTGGCCTCCTGTTTAATTGTATAGTTCAAACGTGTAATTTTAGCATGTTTTTTGGAGTTAAAGCTATAACAAGGGAATTAAAGGTTTTCGGATTAATGAGGGGTGTATTTTCCTCACAGCTCTGTTCAACGAATCGCATTCGCAATCTCCAACGCTCTCATGTTCTCTGCAACATCATGAACCCTCAGCAGGCTCGCTCTTCCCGTCATCGCAGCCGTAACCGCCAGAGTCCCTGCTATACTGTCATTGCGTGTGAATCTCTTCCGTGAATGTCCGAGCATCAGCGGTCTCCCGAAAACCGAAAGGCTCTCAACATTCCTCAGCACCGCAAAATTATCCTCAGCCGATTTCCCGAAACCCAGTCCCGGGTCAATGATGACGTTCTCACTCTTAACACCTGCCTCACTTAGTATTCTGAGTTTGTCCGAAAAATATGCGTTCAGTTCACCGATTATGTTCTCATACGGCCCGGAGTCGGCCATGTCTTTCGGGGTACCTTTGATGTGAGAGAGTACGTACGGTATCTCAAGCTCCCCTATGGTACGTGCCATCTCCGAATCGAAAGCTGCTCCGCTTATGTCATTGATTATGTCGGCACCGCAGTCAGCCGAAATCTTAGCGATACCTGCCTTGTAGGTGTCAACGGAAATTATTG
>JAFTBA010000178.1 GCA_017458545.1 Synergistaceae bacterium
AAATTCCAAAAGCTCACTGCGGTATTTAGCGGCGAGCTCAGAGCCGTACTTTTCATCTCCGATTGTCTCGTAGAGATTTTGCGTGAATACCCCTGTAGTCTCGTCAGCAAAAGGCGCGACCAATGGCACGTAAACATCAGCATCATGGGGGTAATACGTCGCAAACGCGGCTGTAGCTTTTCCTCCCTTGCTTGCGCCCGTGAATATCCATTTCCCCGTAAGAATATCCTTCAGCTCATCGATTATACGGTGGAAGTCCTGAGCTGCGTTCTTTTCGTTTAGGTAAAGCCAGTACTTCGTGTTGTCGTGGGACAGGTCTTCAGGTGCAGACTTCGAGTAGAAGCGGTATTCGCAGCGTATGTAGTTGGTGTTGTACATTTTTGCGAGTTCCGGACGGTCGTCCTGCTTAAATCTCCCATCACTCAGCATGTAGCCTGACAAGTAGAAGAGGTTGGGGCTGTCATCTGACTGGTAACCGATCTCAAACCTTTGCGGAAACATTTCTGACTGAGGGTCTGCCCAGTTGACAGGCTGTTCAATCGTAACGAGGTACTTTTCCTCGAACACTTTTTCCTCCTGCTCGATTTCCTCAACAGAGATTACCCCGTTAATGGCGAGCAGTTTTTCGCGGAACGACTGAGCATCTGCCGATGGGATTAAGAGAACTAAGAACGCGGTTATGAGTAACAATTTTGACTTCATGGATAACAAGCATCCCTTCAGAAAAAGTTTTGTCTTGGAGATTATCATACTCAAACTGAAAAATAAACAGCAGCATAGTCTTTCATGCGGCACAAAATTTTGGCAGCTGTGTTGCTGTTATATTGTTATGAACACAGATGCCCCGTCATTCTGGGATTTCTTCATCGAAATGCTCAGAAGATAACTCATATTGTTTTTAACTCAATGGTATACTATTCAGAAAATTTTTTGACACCTTAACAGGGAGTGAATCACTTTGCAGAGAAAATTAAGCGTTGGAGTTTTAGGCGCAACAGGCATGGTAGGTCAGAGATTCATACAGATACTTCACAATCACGCATGGTTTGACGTTAAAGTCATAGCAGCTTCCCCTAACAGTAAGGGCAAAACTTACTCTGAGGCCATGAACGGAAGATGGCTTCTCGATGAACCCATACCCGATAACGTTAAAGGCATGGTGCTTCGTGATGTCAATGACGTTAAATCAATCGCTGATGATGTCGATTTTGTTTTCAGCGCGGTCAACCTCACTAAAGACGAAATCAAAAAAATTGAAGAGGATTACGCCCGTACTGAAACCCCCGTTGTCTCGAACAATTCAGCTCACAGATGGACACCTGATGTTCCCATGATTATCCCCGAAATTAACCCCGAACATTCAGACGTTATACCCTTCCAGAAAAAACGTCTCGGTACTTCAAGAGGTTTCATAGCCGTTAAACCTAACTGTTCGATACAGTCATATGCCCCTGCTTTCGCGGCATGGCGTGAGTTTGAACCCTATGAGGCCCTCGTTACAACCTATCAGGCAATTTCAGGCGCAGGCAAAAATTTCTCGACTTGGCCCGAAATGGTCGGCAACGTTATCCCCTACATCGGCGGTGAGGAAGAGAAGTCCGAAAAAGAACCCCTCAGAATCTTCGGGCATATTGAAAACGGTGCTATCGTTCCTGCTGCTGAACCTGCAATTTCTGCTCAGTGCGTGAGGATTCCTGTGCTTTACGGACACACTGCGGCAGCGTTCGTTAAGTTCCGCAGAAAGCCCGAAAGCAAAGAGCAGTTAGTCAGCCTTCTCAATAATTTTTCGGGCATTCCTCAGCGCGAAAAGTTACCCACAGCTCCTGCACAGTTCATCAAGTACATGGAGGAAGATAACAGGCCGCAGGTAGCTCTTGATGTTAATTACGGGGGCGGTATGGGCGTTACAATCGGAAGGCTGAGACCCGATACTGTTTACGACTGGAAATTCATCGGACTGTCTCACAACACACTCAGAGGCGCGGCAGGCGGTGCTGTTGAATGCGCTGAGCTCTTAGTGAATCAGAAATATATCGAGGCGAAATAAATCATGATTAACATTGCTATATTGGGACTGGGAACTGTAGGGGGCGGAGTCGCTGACGTTATCGAGAAGAACCAGAACGAAATCAGAAAAGTACTCGGCGATAACCTCCACGTCAAATACATTCTCGACATCCGCGACATTCCCGGAGTCGTCAACGACATCAACATCATAGTCAATGACCCTGACGTTAAAATCGTCTGCGAAACTATGGGCGGTAAAGAACCTGCATACACTTACACACATTTGGCACTCGAACGCGGTATCTCAGTCTGCACGTCAAACAAAGAACTGGTTGACGCACACGGCGTTGAACTCAGTGCCATTGCCCATGAACATAACTGCTCATACTTATTCGAGGCCAGCGTGGGAGGGGGCATACCTTTGCTCAGGACAATACGCGAGGCATTCGGCCATGAAAAAGTCTCAAGGATTGCAGGAATACTCAACGGCACATGCAACTACATACTCACTAACATGAAGGCAGGAAAGGATTTCGGTGAGGCACTCAAAGAGGCTCAGGAAAAAGGTTTTGCCGAACGCAACCCTGCAGCTGATGTTGAAGGCCATGACACAGCGCGCAAAATCGCAATACTTGCCTCGTTGGTGTCGGGCAGAAAATTCTCGTATGAGCAGATTTCATGTGAGGGCATTACGGGCATAACTCAGCAGGATATTGCAGACGCTGAGGCTGACGGAATGTCGCTTAAACTTTTGGGAGTCTATGAGGCTGACGGTGACTCGGTTGCAGTTGCGCCGTACCTTGTGCCTAAATCGAGTCCTCTTTACGGTGTTAATGACGTGTTTAACGGCGTAATGGTTACGGGCAACATGGTCGATAACGTAATGTTCTACGGCAGGGGCGCAGGTAAGTTACCGACAGCGAGCGCAGTAGTTTCAGACGTAATCGAGTGCGCTAAGAACATAGGCCGTAATATTCATACTGGGTTCGCGGATCTTCAGCCCGTTCAGTCCGTA
The DNA here is from genome assembly GCA_017458545.1 of Synergistaceae bacterium. Taxonomy (GTDB): domain Bacteria; phylum Synergistota; class Synergistia; order Synergistales; family Aminobacteriaceae; genus JAFUXM01. Next base: position 3,023 of record JAFTBA010000178.1, read on the forward strand.
AAAGCTCCCTCTAAACCCGAAGGACAGAAATTCCGTGTGCTTGGTGCATGATTGAAGACTGAAGAATGAAGAAAGTTGCTAAGTTCGGCGGAAGCTCGTTAGCCGATGCGGGACAGTTCCGAAAAGCTGCGGACATAATAC
>JAFTBA010000179.1 GCA_017458545.1 Synergistaceae bacterium
ACAGGGGGCTTTCTGGTCAGCTGGCTCAAGGCTCTTGAGACGAAAATCAAAACAGCATCAGACCGCGAACTCTATGACAACTCAGTTCACGGGATAGAGAAAAAGCAATGCCCCTACATTCTTTGCGTGACTAACATGCTTCTTCACGACATCGACAGCCCGGACATAAAGCACGCAAACTCACTCGCAAAAGATATTCTCGACTACACCGACAAAGACAGATTCAACGTTATCATGATGAACCCGCCATACGGAGGCAGCGAGAAATCCGAAATAATGAATCATTTCCCTAAGGACATTCGCAGCTCGGAGACCGCTGACTTGTTCTTGACCCTAATCATGTACAGGCTCAAGAGAGGCGGAAGGGCTGCTGTGATCTTGCCTGACGGATTCCTGTTTGGGACTGACGGCGCAAAACTCGAAATAAAATCACGGCTCCTGCAAAGTTTCAACCTTCACACGGTTATACGAATGCCCGCAACTGTCTTTGCCCCATACACCAGCATAACGACTAATGTATTATTTTTCGACTACTCAGGCAAGACCCGCGAAACATGGTTTTATCGACTCGACATGCCGGAGGGTTATAAAAACTTCAGCAAGACCAGCCCGATTAAGCGCGAACATTTTGCCCCAGTTGATGAATGGTGGCAGAACCGCCGCGAGATTCAGGACGATGGCGGAACGTTCAAGAGCAGGAAGTACTCAGCCTCAGAGATTATTGACGGAGGCTACAACCTTGACCTTTGCGGATTCCCTACTGAAGAAAAAATTATCATGACACCTGAACGGACAATCAAGAGATTTGTTGCAGAACGTGATAAACTTGATAAAATGATTGACAGGAAAATAGCGCAGATAATGCAATTGCTGAAGGCGAGAGGGTAAAGATAGAATGAAACTCAGCGGAGATTTAAGGCGTTCGGTACTTCAGGCGGCAATTCAGGGGGAACTGACAGGAGGGAGTCAGGAGAATTGGCGATGGGTTAGGCTGGGGGATATTTCATTATCTATACAATATGGTTATAACGCTCCAGCATGTGAAAAAGGTTCTGTAAAAATGGTTCGTATTACTGATATACAGAACAATAATATTCAATGGGATAAAGTTCCTTACTGTGAAATTTCTGAAGATGAGATGCAAAAATACCTGCTCGCAAAAAATGATATTTTATTCGCGCGTACAGGCGGTACTGTAGGAAAATCGTATCTTGTAGGTAACGTGCAGGAAAAAGCTATTTATGCCGGGTACTTGATACGCATGAAACTTAATGATGAAGTTAATCCGCAGTATGTCAAATATTTCATGGAAAGTGAATCATACTGGAAACAACTACGTAACGGCACAACAGCAACAGCGCAACCCAATTGTAATGGCAAGACATTATCGCAAATGATAATCCCCCTCCCGCCACTGGAAGAACAGCACCGCATAGTCTCACGTCTTGACGCAATATTGCCCCTTATCGATGAGCTTGAGGCACTCGAAAACGAACTCGAAGCCCTGAAAAAGAAATTTCCCGGCGACATGAGGGACTCTCTACTTCAGGCAGCAATTCAGGGGGAACTGACAGGAGGGAGTCAGGAGGGTTGGCGATGGGTTAGACTGGGGGATATTATCTCTTTACGGTCAGGACACGATTTGCCAAAAGGTTACGATACTGACGAAGATAACGGAACACCATACATAACAGGAGCAAGCAACTTCAAAGACGGCGCAATTATTATTAACAGGTGGACGAGTAAGCCGGAGTCTGTAGCGCACAAAGGGGACGTGTTATTAACCTGTAAAGGAACTGTAGGCAAGGTCGCTATTCTTAAACTTGAGAAAGCTCACA
>JAFTBA010000180.1 GCA_017458545.1 Synergistaceae bacterium
ATTTTTTATAGGTTAAGCAGGGGTGAAATCCGCTAGCCTATGGCAGTAAAAGCAATAAAAAAATGGCTGGGGCATCAGCCATCGGAGGAGAACCCGTAAGACACTCGCAAGAGCGCAAGGTTTGTTGATACCAGAATCCCCTGCCTTTAGGTATGGGAAGTATGTCAAACAACAAAAACAGATGCTTTTCCCTGATTCCAAATATATTTTTCAGGACATGGCATCTGTTAATCCCTGTCAAATATTTACGGAGCATATTTCATTTGAAGCTGTCCGGCAAGAAGCAAGATAGTATTCATTGCATCATTCTCTATGAAAGCATGATATTATATTCCCGTCCAAAATTTTTCAGGAAAAAGAGGTATATCAGTATGAAAAAAATTTTTAGCGCAATCCTCTGCATTATGCTTTTAACGGCTAGTGCATGGGCAGCAGGTTTCACACCAGGTACTTACGAGGGCGAAGGCAAGGGCTACAGTGAAGGTTCTCCCGTTAAAGTTAAAGTTACTGTTGACGCTGAGAAAATCACTGCCGTTGAAATTGACGCTCCCGAAGAAGTTCCGTTCGGAGTCCCCCTGTTCGGGAAATACGGCGATGCACTCATCGGTAAGAATGAAGCTCAAATTGACGCTGTTTCAGGCGCAACTATGACACGTGACGGAATCGTTGAGGCCGTCAGCAAAGCACTCGCTAAGGCAAAAGGCGAGTCAGCTGAAAACAATGCCCCTTTAACATTCACAACAGGCGAGTATGAGGCCGAAGCTATTGGTTACAACGGCCCCGTCAAAATCAAAGCTACATTCTCAGCGTCAAAAATGACAGGACTCGAAGTCGTTTCACATACCGAAACCCCTCACGTAGGCGATATAGCATTCGGAATAATGATTCCCGAAATGCTTGAGGCTAACGGCTCAGGGGTTGACGCTGTTTCAGGGGCAACGTTCTCTACCCGCGCACTCCGTAACGCCGTCAACATGGCCGCTGAAAAAGCAGCCTGCACTAACATGGAAGCGTTCAAAAAAGCTAAGGTGGTTCACAAAGCAGGAAAACCCGAAAAATATCACTATGATGTCGTAATAATCGGCGCAGGCGGTGCAGGTGTTGCGGCAGCAGCTCAGGCAGCTCAGGACGGCAACACTGTCCTCATCATTGAGAAAAACGCTGAAGCCGGCGGTAACACTCTCGTTTCGGGAGGACAGTATCAGAGCGTTATGCCCTACCTCGTTTGGGACCCTAAAGACCCCGATGCAACAACGGGAGTCTACAAGTTCAACGGTCAGACTTACGAGAAAGTTAAAAGTGTTCAGGGCTGTATCAATGAGCTGAAAATGATTCTTAACTGGAACGAGTCGCCTTTTGACGCTAAGTATTACGAGACTCATGAGTACGTTGCAGGTGATGCCGCAGAACTTTCAAAGCACGGTGTTCACGCAGAATACCTCCCTGTTCTGAAAGCACTCAAAGAGGAAATCAAAGAGTATTTAGCTTGGGCACAGCCTAAACTTGACGCAGGTACTCCTGAGAATCAGCTCACATTGTTCTCAACGCTTAACCTTCATATTTTCCAGACATATTACGGAGGATTAAGGCAGAGTGCTGACAAAAAAACATGGATTTACGGCGATGTCAATCTCGTTAAACAGTTCATCGAACGCGCTCAGGGACTCAAAGAATGGCTCGAAGCTATGGGCGCAACATTCCATGAGGACACTCAGCAGACTTTAATCGGTGCGTTATGGTATCGTGAGAATGAATTTATCGGTGCTGAAGTTGATACTGACGGCGACGGTACAAAAGAGAGTTACCCCGGACGCTGGGGAACGTATTTTGTTGCACCGCTGACGGCCATGTACAAGGCTAATCCTGCTAACAAGCTCATGCTCCGTACAACAGCTACCGAACTCATCAAAGAAAACGGACGTATCTTCGGCGTTAAGGCCAAACGTTATGACGGTACTGAGATAACTGCTTATGCCGCTAAAGGCGTTATAGTAGCTACCGGAGGATTTGCTGCGAATTTGCGCGAGGTAGTTGACGATAATGTTTACTGGTCGCCCGAATACGTTACCCTTTCAACAAAAACCACTAACCGTTCATCGCTTCAGGGGGACGGTATAACTATGGCTGAGGAAGTCGGAGCCGCTTCAACGGGAATGGGCTTCACTCAGATGATGCCAATCTCATGGATCGACAACGGCAATTTAGCATTCGGAGGCGGTAACTATGCGTGCTGGATAAGTCCTATAACGGGTCATCGTTTTGTTGACGAGGGGTCGGAACGCGATGTGCTTTCGCTCGCTGAGTTCAAAAGCGGAATGGATTACAAAGGGAGCAAAGGTGTATTCCTTGAGTTCTATAACGTTGAACAGAAGATGCCCGCACCTACCCAGTTACCCGAAACAGGAGATTACCCGGGACGCTATTACAGGAGGAAAATCGCTGAGCTTCCCGAACTCTTCAAGGAACTCGGAGTCAAGGCAGACCCTAAAGTTGTTGAAGAAACTATAAGGGCTTACGATAAGGCGGTTATGACGGGCAGCGAGTTCCCAGATGTCGGTAAGGCTATTGCCTCTCGTCCTGTCGGGAACGTTCAGAAGAATGCTGACGGAAGTTATAATCCTGACACTTATGACCTCGATAACACTGTGATGACGATAAGGTTAATGGCACCGAGTACTCACCACACTATGGGAGGAATAGTTGTTGACGAGGGAAGACATGTACGTTCAACATCAGGGAGAATCATTCCCGGGCTTTACGCTGCAGGCGAAGTAACGGGAGGTATTCACGGAGGCAACAGGCTCGGAGGTAACGCGATAACCGAGATTTTTGTTTCGGGAAGAATCGCAGCTCAGACGCTCAACGCAGAGAACAAGTAAAAATTTTTGTGAACGAAAAAATCCCTCAGTCAATTTACGGCTGAGGGATTAATTTTTTTGCAGGTACGCCGTCAGTTATAATAGCTTCATGAAAAACATAATGACTCTTCATGGGGCTAACCCTGAAAATTTATACCGTTTATACGGATTGCCTGTGCCTGAAAAAATTATCGACTTCAGCACTAATACTAATGTGCTTTCATGGCCTGACATCAAAATTGATGTTGAGCGTCTCGCGTCAAATTACCCTGACCCCGAATGTACTGAACTTCGTGAGATTATTGCCTCGCGCGAAAACATTAGCCCTTCGCGTGTTCTGTTCACCAACGGAATCAATCAGGCTATATTTCTTCTTTCAAGAGTGTTTGACTATGGTAATGTAGGTGTGTTTCAGCCGTGTTACACTGAATATTCACGGGCTTTCGGCAGTGCAGCTGACATTTCCGTAGAGGACATTAAGTCATTTAATACTGTTATCATTACTAACCCTAATAACCCGACTGGAAAATTTATCCCTGACTTTTCACGTGTAATCACTGCTAATCCTCATACACACTTTATTGTTGACGAGGCATATATAGATTTTCTCAGAGGCCGTGAACCCGAAAGGCTCACAGATTTCCCGAACGTTATAATTCTCAGGTCGCTCACTAAAATTTTTTCCCTCAGCGGCGCAAGAATAGGTTACGTTATTGCCGATGAAAAAACTATTGATAAAATGAAATCCTATATGCCCTCATGGAGCGTTAATGCCTTTGCTCAGGAATTGGCACTGCGTTTTCTGTGTGATGATGAATTTCTTGAACGCACTCAGGATTTTTACCGTCTCAATACTCCTATCTTCATTGAGAGTTTGAGGTCTGAAGGTTTTGAGGTGTTAGACTCGGATGTTCATTACTTTCTTGTTAGAGTCAATGATGACATGAAGGTCATAAGGCATTTGCTTACAAGAGGTATAGCTGTCAGGCATACGAGGAATTTCAGGGGGCTTGATGGGAAATATATAAGGGTAGCGACAAGGCAGCCCGAAGAGAACAGGCTGTTTGTTGAGGCCATGAGGGAAATTGCAAGGGAGGTTTTTAGATGAAATACACAGTAGTTATTCACAAAGATATTCAGGAAGGAGGATACTGGGGTGAATGTCCTGAGCTTCCGGGCTGTTACACTCAGGGTGAGTCTGTTGATGAACTCATGATGAACATGAAGGAAGCTGTTGCACTCTACATTACGGAGGATTAATCATGAACGGTCTTATGATTCAGGGAACATCTAGCGGTTCGGGAAAGAGTTTTATTGTTACGGGACTGTGCCGTCTGCTCTCAAACATCGGGTTTAACGTCTGCCCGTTCAAATCCCAAAACATGAGCAACAACTCAGTCACCACTCATAACGGACTCGAAATCAGCACTGCTCAGGCAGTTCAGGCAAAAGCAGCCCGACTCATTCCCGAAACATTCATGAACCCCATACTCCTCAAACCACGTCATGATAAGTCCTCCGAAATCATACTTAACGGCAGACTCTACTCCCGTTCGACAGACGGCTACAGGAATTTTGCTCAGACAGAAGGGATTAACGCAATCCGCAAAGCACTGACTCACATCAGCAAAAACTTTGACGCCGTCATCATCGAAGGTGCAGGAAGCCCCGCAGAAATCAACCTCAATTCAACCGAGATCGTCAACATGCGTATTGCCCGTGAAGCTGATGTACCTGTTATTCTTACTGCTGACGTTGACAGAGGCGGTTCACTCGCTGCGGTTGTCGGTACTCTGGAACTCTTAGGCAATGACCGCGAAAGGGTCAAAGGCATAATCTTCAACATGTTCAGGGGCGATATTAACCTCTTCAATGACGCTGTGAAATGGACTGAGGATTACACGGGCGTTAAAGTCATAGGCGTTGTACCATTCGTGAAAAATATCAAACTCCCTGAAGAAGACAGCCTCGTAACAATAAGACACTCAAAAAATTACGGTGAGCATGAAGTTACTGACACACTCACCGATGATGATAATGCTTTCGATTTTATTGCCGATGTACTGTCGAAATCGCTTGATGTTGATTACGTTCTCAGACTAATACGCCGTGAAGACACCACGCTTCAGCCTCAGTGATTTTGACCTTCACGAACTGACCGAGTAATGACGCACTGCCCTCAAAGATTACTACTTTGTCGCTCGGAGTTCTCCCCTGTAACAGCCCTTCACCTTTAGGCGCAGGGTCGTCAACAAGAATCTCGAATATTTCTCCCGTTAATGCCCTGTTAATTTCGAGCGTTATTCTGTCCTGAAGCTCATTGAGTTTGTTGAGACGTTCGAGCCTTAACTCAACGGGTAATGCTCCTTCCATAGTTGCGGCTGGAGTACCTTCGCGTTCGGAATATGCAGCACTGTGAACGAGGTCGAATCTTATCTCGTTCAACAGGCTCATCGAGTCGTTGAAGTCCTCTTCAGTTTCACCGGGAAATCCCACGATTAAATCAGTGGTAAGTCCCAAGCCTGAAATTTTCTCACGGGTCATTCTCACCTTATCGATGTATTCTTCGCGCGTGTATTTTCGGTTCATCATTCGCAAAACTCTCGTACTCCCCGATTGAACGGGAAGGTTCAGCGAGGGGCATACCGTTTCAATTCCCGACATAACATCAACAATATCCTCCGTGAAATCCTGCGGCAATGACGTTACGAATCTTACCCGTTTAATTCCGTTCATAGCTGCAACTTTTTCGAGAAGCCATGCGAAATTCAAACCTATATCTTTACCGTAACTGTTCACGTTCTGGCCGAGCAGTGTAATCTCTTTAACGCCGTCATCAATCAGCATTCTGCACTCGTCAAAAATATCTTCGGGTTTGCGCGAAACAAAACGCCCCCTGACATAAGGGACAATGCAGTAAGTACAGAAATTATCGCACCCGTGTGCAATCGTTACGTAGGCTTTGTGTTTGTTAGCGCGTTTAATAGTGATGTTATCGGAGTCAAAATTGAGGGTGTGAAACTCTTTCGGGTCATCATCGAGAAGATTTATGCGTGATTTAGGGTGTGAGGTTATCTGTTCGATTGCGTCAGGCAAAAGCCCTATATGTCTTGGCCCTGCAATGAGTCTGACGTAAGGGAATCGGTTTAACGCATTAAGTCCTATACGCTGTGCTATGCACCCTGTTAGAGCGACTAAGGGACGGTGAGATTTCTTCCACGATGAGTCGTAGAGGCCCAGTTCGCTCCAAACTTTTTGCTCAGCTTTTGCGCGGACACTGCACCCCGTAATCATAATCACATCGGCTTCGTTCTCGCTGACTTCCTCCCAGCCCCTTGAACAAAGAACTGTTCTTACCCTGTCAGCGTCATAGACGTTCATCTGACAGCCGTAGACTTTTACGTGAAAAGTTTTGTTGTTTTTGTTACCGCTCATTACTCCTTGAAGAACCTCGCAAAAACTTCATCAACATATCTCAGGTAAAAATCATTCTCGAACAGTGCTTTAAGTCTTTCGGGGTCAACCTCTTTAAGTCTTTCGTCAGTCAGTAACAGGTCAAGGAATGCTACACCGCTTGAAGCAGTCTTCATAGCGTTCTCCTGAACTATAGCGTAAGCGTCCTCCCTAGAGAGTTTCAGCTCATCGAGCAGGAACGTTAATACTCTCTGCGAGTAAACGAGGCCGTTAGTCTGGTTAATATTGTGTCTTACTCTGGTCTCGTCAACAACTAATCCCTTGAGTATTCTGGTCATGCTTCTTGTCATGAAAGCTGCGATGTTGAAAGCGTCAGGCCATATTACTCTTTCTGTTGACGAATGGCTGATGTCTCTTTCATGCCAAAGTGCAATGTTCTCCATACCTGTAACGGCGTAACCTCTCAACAGCCTTGCCATTCCGCAAATGCGTTCACATTTAACGGGGTTGCGTTTGTGAGGCATTGCCGATGAACCTTTCTGACCGACTCCGAAAGGCTCAAATGCTTCGCGTACTTCTGTGCGCTGAAGGTTGCGGATTTCGAGAGCCATTCTCTCAAGCGTTGACCCGAAAACAGCGAGGGCATTAAGTACTGCGGCATGACGGTCGCGCTGTAATATCTGGTTCGAGACTTTAGCAGGTTCGAGTCCGAGAAGTTCGCACACTCTTGCTTCGAGCTTAGGCGAACTCATAGCGTAAGTTCCTACTGCGCCTGAAATTTTCCCTGCTGAAACGTCTTTACGGGAATATTCGAGTCTTCCTTTGTCCCTGAGTAATTCGGAGTGCCAGTTGAGGAATTTAAGCCCTAATGAAGTGGGTTCAGCGTGAATACCGTGAGTGCGTCCTATTGTGGGTAAGTGCTTATACTTCTTGGCCAAGTCTGCAACAACTTCATCGAGTTCATCGAGTGCCTTAATGATTATGTCGAGTGAGTCGCGTAACATTATTGAGCTTGCAGTATCGAGAATATCGCTTGAGGTCATTCCTAAATGAAGATACCTTCCGTTATCTCCGATATTTTCAGCGACGGCACTGACGAAAGCAACAACATCATGCTGAGTTTTCTTTTCGATTTCCTGAACGCGCTCAACTGTGAAACTTGCATGTGCAACAATGTCTTCGAGAGCTTCTTCAGGGATTCTTCCTTCCTCGCACCATGCCTGACACACTGCGAGTTCAACATCAAGCATTACCTTGAGCCTGTTATACTCGTCCCATAAGGCTGAAATATCACGCTCTGAATATCTTTCTATCATTGTAATTTTCTCCGTTGTTTGAATTTTAGTTACGTTGAAATTTTAGTTGCAGGTTAAAACTCAGTCAAGGCTACGTGTTTTAGTGATATTAGTGTAAAATAAGCAGAAATTTATTATTAAGGGGCGTTTTATTTTGCGTAGGGTAATTTTTTTTATGCTCGTTTTAATCCTGACTGTTAATTTTTCCGGCAGCACCTCAGCTTCAACAGGAGGTAATACAGGTCTAACGGGTCTTTGGGAATATCCTAACGCTGAGATGCCTGAAGACGGTACAGGAAGATTCGGTTTCACTTACGATTCGCCCTACAATTTTTATTTTATTGACTTAGCATGGCTTCCCTGGCTCGAAATTAATGCGAGGCTTTCAACATTTGAAACAGTTATCACACATGACAGGCGTTATATGGATAAAGCTATTGACCTCAAATTTATGTTATGGCACAGCAAATCCCCTAATAATTGGATTATCCCTTCAATAGCTGTCGGAGTTGTTGATATGATGGGTACTGAGCTGATGAAAGCGTACTACGGTGCAGCGACATGGAGGTCAGGAAAATTTGCAGCAACAATCGGTTACGGTTCAGACAGGTTAAACGGATTCTACGGCGGTTTTGAATGGGATATTGCCGACTGGCTGACCTTTAAGGCTGAATATTCACCGCTTGATTACACGCGCGACAGGGCGGGCGGTAAACGTGTTCTCGACAAACTCCCCTCACAAAAATACAACGCAGGACTCGTCTTCAAGACTCCATGGGGTATGCAGGGTTCAGTGAGTTACCAGCGCGGAGATGAATGGGCATTCACCATATCGCAGCGCATAAATTTGAGCGGTCCTTTCATAGGTAATGCTCCTAGACGTTACGGAACTCCCGGGAACTCAAGGGCAGTATCATGGGACGACATTGAATCGCAGGACTTAATACTCAGGATTAAATCGGGACTCAACAAATACGTCAGAGTCCGTGATGTTGAAATCAAACTTGAAGATTCCGAAGAGAACGGCCACAGATTATTGATGTCCTATGAGAATTACGGTTACGCTTCACATGCTGAGGCAATGACGCGTGTACTTGTTCTGTTGTCGGCAGTAATGCCTGAAACTGACGGAGTTGTTCTTATCGCTAAGGACGCAGGTATTCCTATAGTTAAGGCTGAATTTCCCGGTTTATTGCTGTTTGATATTCGTGCGCGTTCACTGAGGGACGAGGAGAATATTATTCACAGTGCTGTTTTCTCATGGGCTGACTCTGACATAAAAGACCCTGATGCCGAAGTCCTTGCCTCAAAAGCAAGGCATGAGGTTAAGGCCATGCTTGTTTACGAGCCGCGAATAGATCAGACATTAGATGATGATTACATGGACAGACTCAACATTGACGCTATATACAAGGGTCGTTATTCAAACGGCTGGCAGGCAATAGCAGATATACGTTTCCCTATATACAACAATGTTGACACCAGGGACAGCGACGGCATATGGTGGGAGAAGGACCTCAACAGCAAAATCCGACTCCAGCAGGCAGCCCTCACTTACGCGAACAGAATCGGCAACAATCCGAGAGCATGGATATTCGGTGAGGGAGGTTACTTAAACGAGGAATGGTTCGGAGCAAATTTATGGGCAAGATATTACGGTTCATCGGGGCTCTGGTGGATAGGTGCGAGACTCGCAGCACTTCATGACAGAGACCCTTACACGTTCGCAGGTCTTACGCGCGGAAAATGGTTCTACAGGAACGGCAGCGCAAGCGATGAAGAGGATAAAGACGCATGGCGTTATGCTGAATGGTTACAGGCAGGATTGCACATAGCAGATTTGAATCTTGATCTTCAGGCTGATTACGGTAAATTTGCTGACGAGGATAAAGGCTGGAAGTTATCGGCAACAAGACATTGGGACGACACAGCCGTAGGTTTCTGGTATATTAACACTGACATTCACGCTCCGGGAAAAGATTTCACGACTGCAGGAGTACATATGGAACTTCCTGCTGATAAATGGTTCGGTTCATGGTTCGGTAATTCAAGCTCACATATTTGGGAACAGGATACAATATTGCTGTCATCATGGCATGTTCAGACGGGGCGCGAGGGCGGTATGGTCAGGACTCCCGAAAGATTTATGAGTCAGCTGAGACCTGTTCCGCTCAAAAAGAATGTCGAGAAATTATTGCGTGATTACTGCACATTTGACGATACAGGCAATGAAGGTGATAAAAACGTAACAGGTATATTGGGATATATATTTCATTAGCAGCTTTACAGAGTGAACAAATAAAAATTTTCTTGAGGTGATAATGTTGAAATTGAAGCAGAAACTGAATTTGATGAAACACTACAAAAAGTTACCGGTATTAACTGCGTGTCTTCTCTTACTGGTTTTAAGCCCGTTGGCACAGGCTGCAGACATCGGGGATCTCGGAGGCCCTGCTGTATTAACAGCTCCTTCACCCGGCAACGCTATGCCCGAAATCCCGTCAACGCCTATAGCTCCTCCCACTCTCAATGTCCCTAACGTTCCTACAAGAGGCATTGACCTCTCAGGACTCGACTCAACCCGTCCGACTACGAGGACAGAGAACATTGACCTTACTCAGGGCGAGACTCCTTTGGGTCAGGAGAACGCCGAAGGCCAGAGCGGCCGGCAGAACATTAATGATGATTTAGGTTTTCAGAATATTGACGACAGGGACAGAATGACTGAGGAAGAGCTCAACAGCTATTTTGAGGCAATACTGTTATCGAGGACTGAGGGCAACCCTATGAGCGATTTGTTCAACAGGCTGCCGAGATACGGAATGTCATTCTTCCGCCGTCCTCCGTCAACATTTGCTCCTATGGAAACAGTACCGGTAACTCAGGGACACAGAATCAATGTCGGTGATGAGATGACATTAACTATCTGGGGAATACCTGAGGAAGGTAATTTCAGGTTCTCCGTAAACAGGGACGGTATGGCAGCAGTTCCTCACATAGGAATGGTGAGGCTTGCAGGTTACACACTTGCTGAGGCTGAGAGGGTAATAAGCGCGAGACTGAGTCAATACTATTCTGGTTTCCAGATGAATCTGTCAATGGGACGTTTAAGCTCGATACTTGTTTACGTAACAGGGAATGCTGCGAGGCCTGGAGCGTATACGATTTCGTCATTCTCGACTCTTGTGAACGCTCTTATAGCGTCCGGAGGGCCTTCAAGGAGCGGTACACTGAGGAACATTCAGCTCAAGCGCAACGGAAGAACTATAGCAGTGTTCGACATGTATGCGATGCTGTTACAGGGCGACAAGACTCAGGACGTGAGACTCGAAGCAGGGGACGTAATATATATTCCTTCAGTAGGGCCTCTCGTTGCAATAGCAGGACAGGTACAGAGGCAGGGAGTATATGAGCTTAACGGTCAGACTAGGGTACAGGATTTGATGTACATTGCAGGAGGATTAAACGCAAGGACATATAAAGGGCGCGCCCAGTATTACAGAATATATGACAACACATATGCCAGTGCATTTGAAGGGGCATTGAGTGAAATTGAGAACACTGAACTCCGTGACGGCGACATCATCAGGCTCTATCCTGTTTACAATTTAGCGTCTACTGTCTTAATCACGGGGCCTGTAGTAAGGCCCGGAACATTTGCAATCGAGTCGGGCAAGACTAAACTGTCAGAAGTCATAAACAGGGCAGGAGGACTCACATCAACAGCGTCAGACGTTGCTGAAATAACGAGGGTAACGCCTTCGCTTGAGGGCGGAGTGAACGAGCGTTTTACGGTTAATGTGTTTCGTGCGCTTGAAGGGGATATTGACAACGATATACCGCTTGCGAACATGGATCAGATAACGATACTGATAATCCCTGAATGGAAGCAGCAAATCCGTGTAACTATCGCAGG
>JAFTBA010000181.1 GCA_017458545.1 Synergistaceae bacterium
CGCAATAGGCCGTGTGAGTCCTAATGCGTGAAACCTGCTTTTCTCCCGGTCGGGCAAACAGCCTTTAAGATTCTTCAGCGCACAGGTCATTACGGTTTGACAGTGGCCTTTTAGGACGGGAAGGTTGACGAGAAAACCTGTATCAAGTGCGCGCGAACATATTTCGAGAGGGCCTATAGGTGAGTCGACTTTACGAGTTTTATCGTGCTTGAGGTCGATGAAAGGAACGTTGTAATGTTTACAGACCATATCATAACCTGCGCGTTTCATTGCACCCATAGTTCCTGCACCTACCCAGCTTCCTTCGGCAACGGTTATATCGTTCACACCGTGTTCACGGAAATACTCAATGCACCCTGATAGGACTCCTGCGTGAGTAGTTGCGCCGTTGTCGGGCGTTCCTGCAACAACTAAGTTGGGCTTGAGCATTATGTCGGCTCCTGAAGGTACGAGGTTGATTGCGTTTGAGGCTTCGAGGAGTTTCAATGTCATAGCGTGCGAGTCAGTGCCGTAAATGTTGTAAATTTTTCTCATGTTTTATCACCTTCAAGATATTTTTTCGGAGTTCAAATACAAAGTATCAGGGCTTATATCAATGTCACCGGGCCAAACAACAGTACCGTATTCAACTTTTGCTGACGAAAAAACTTTAGCGAGATTTTTGTACATAGGTATGTCCAATAACGGCTTTGCGTTATATTTTTTGCGTTCACCGTTTTTGAACGTCAGTACAAGACTGTAATCAGATAATGCTTCTGCAAATGCGACTCTGGGTAACATTTCCTCTTTCCCGTGAATAATATCCATAAGAAAGCCTCCTAACTTTTAACGCAGAGGGTCAATGCGGAATGTTTCTTCACCGTTGAGAGCAAGTTTCCAGTTAGCGTTCAAGTCCTCTTCATGAAGAAGTGCCCATGCTTTGACAAATGCAGCCTGTTTTCTTGGGAAATCACCTGATATGATTTCGCCGTCAAGTGTAAAGACTGCTTCATATTCACCATAATAGGCGTGCATATGAGGCATTTTATGTTTGTCATTATCCTTCCAGTACATGCGTATAATAATTCCGAAAAATAAACTGATGATAGGCATACAAAATAACCCCCTCATTCAAAAATTGTTATTTTATGCCTGAGATTAGCACAACAAGATTATTTAGCGCAAGTTTTTATTGTTTCCTGTTCTTTCCTGTTTTAGTGAGGAATAACCATCCCTGCCACATTCCGAATGCCGTTACGACCGGGACAGCACACAATGAAACCAACACAGGCCATCCGTTTTTAGCGAGCCAGTCCGACAGCCATACTCCCAAGAACGCATAACCTGCTACTACTATTCCTGCCGATAAGACTTTCCCGAACGCAAACACATCACGCAGATTATTCAGTTTCAACGTTAATCACTCCCAGAAAAATTTTGTACCTGCCAATCCCGTACGTCTCGGAAATGTTGAGGGAGTTTTTTTGAGTTTCTCCCAAATTACTACGCACCTCGATGAATCTTCACCGCCGTAAAAATTCAATGACGGTTCGGACAATCCAAGCATACCCCATTTCCCTCCGACTTCAGACAATTCATCGTGTACTTTCTCGCCCTTAAACGTCAAAACTTTACCGCCCTTCCTCACTAACGGTGCAAGTAATTCAGCTGTTACACCTGCTGACGATAACGCCCTTGCTCCTGCAAGATCGAAACTTTCGCGGTTAGTCCTAGCATAATCCTCACTTCTTGAACATACGACATCAACATTCTTAACGCCGAGTGCTTCAATTATTCCGCGAACAGCCTCGCATTTTTTGTTGATACTGTCGAGAAGTGTAACGCTTAAATTCGGACGCTCAATCGCCCAGACTATTCCCGGCAAACCTCCTCCGCTCCCAACGTCAATTACACGTCCGTTCTCAGGCAGAAATTCAAGCGAAGGTAAACAGTCCGTAATCTGAATCCCGAAAATTTCTTCAGCACCTCTAGTACCCGTTAATCGCGCACGTGTGCAGGAGGCTAAGAGTTCGGCATACTTAAAGAGTGTGGACTTTTGAGGGCTCATAACGGTCTTCCTGAGGGTGCTTGTTGAGCGGATAACCTATCGGGATAATCATGAACGGCCTGAAATTTTCGGGGAGTTTGAGAATTTCAGCAGTATCGTTCATTCTGTCCTCGAACGGCGCAATCCCAAGCATTACAGCACCAAGTCCTAATTCTTCGGCTTCAAGCAAAATATTTTCGGCACATATGGCCATGTCTATGTTGACCATTTCGGGAACAGCAAGGTCGTTCATGCGGTAACAAGGGACGATTACAACAGGGGCATTCCTCGCAGGGGTCGCGTAAGGCGTAACCTGTGAGAGACGAGCATTGATTTCGGGGTCATCGCTCACCCAGAACTCCCAAGGCTGTTGATTAACCGCTGAAGGGGCTGCCATTGCTGCACGGAGTATCTTAATGATGTATTTGCTCTCGACTTTTCGGGGTTCAAACTGTCTTGTGCTTACCCGGGTAAATATTGCGTTCAATTTGTTTTCCTCCTGTTCTATTTCTGCCCACCGTTTGGCTAAATAGGGCTTTATCATGCCGATTATTTTTTCAGCGTTGTTAATTTGCTGCTGCGTTTCCTTTCTGCTAGCCAGATACATATC
>JAFTBA010000182.1 GCA_017458545.1 Synergistaceae bacterium
GTCAATACAGGAATTAATCTCTGCGATTATACGTGCCTTTATCGAGGCTGTTATGTCCTCAGCCTGAAGCCTCAACGCTCCCAAAAATTCACGCCAGCACCCGAAATCACCAAGTTCCATGATGAACGAGTACTCATTGATGAGTGCATTGAATGTCTCTTTATCGTCCTCAGAAATTCTCCCGAATGCGTAATCTGTCATCACTTTGAGCCTGAAATCCTCTGTATCTTTTTCGGCTGCCTCCCTGGCTCTTTCGGCATCACTTCCTAAATCTGCGCCTTTACGCAGAATCTTCCTGATTAATTCAAGCTGGTGAAGATTCTCGAACATAGGCGAGTTCACATCATAAAGTATTTTGCTTTCGGCCTCCTCAAGACTTAAACGCTTCGCTTTCCTGAAACGCATTACGTTACGCAGAGGCTCATAATATTTCACGTCATTGCTTCCGAGAACAGGCGAGTTATCAGCGTCAAGAGGTATTATCCCGTTCGTCAGCAAAACAGCAAAATGTTCGGGTTCGGGTGAACACGTCAGTTTACGGCGTATGCGTTCGAGTGTCATCAGGACTATTGATTTCCCGGACAGCTTAGGCATGGCCTCATCAACAGCAGTCAGAATCTCATCCCTTGCTTTAGTGAGTGCTTCAGTGTCGTAGTTTGCAGACGTTGAATCACTAAGTGCAAGCCATCTGCTCATGACATTCATTCTTACGTGAGCAGCCCTTATGATACTTGTTCTGAGGTTCGAGATTAACGGGCGTGTTCTTCCGGGCATTGCGCTTCTTTCGCGCCAAACTTCAGCCCATTTAGAGTCGATTATGTCCCTTAACTTTTCGGCTGTAACTTTCTCGTTAGGATCGTAATATTTTTCGAGGAACTCACGCACTCTCGCAGCACTGGATTTATCGTCATCATAAACAGCTTTAACGCACATGGTAATATCGCTTGAAGGCCCGAAAAATTCCCTTGCGAAAAACGGTAAGACCTTCATGTCCTTGTTGAATGACGGAACGCTGAGCAATCCTTCGGCATCAGCGCGTACACGCGCAAGATTATCGGTTTCATCATCTGAGGCGTTTTCGCAGAGGCTCTCAATAAATCCTGCAGGAAATTCGCTGTATCTCCTGTGAAACTCGTAAATCCTCGTGAAAACTTTTCTGGCCTCCCTCAATGAAGGGAAAAATAAGTCATATTCTCCGCTGAGTTCATCTGTTCTGCGTTTAAGCTCGAAATCAGAATAAGGCATTTCAGGGAACATCATGCAGTTCAAATACGCAGACAGCATTAACGATTCGCCAATCACATCGCCCGAAAGGTTATCGGGGAATGCTGAGGCCATATTTGCGCCTGTGAACTCAAAATCGCCGTTAATGATGGGAACAGCAAGGTTAATTTTTGCCGACAATGCCGAACATTTAGCGAACGTTCCCGGAATTGAGGAGGCTGCTTTTGCCGTGAGCAGTGCCGTTACTACAGAAGGGTAAGGAATTTCAGAGTCCCCGTTGTCGTTTTCGGCGAGCAGTGCGCGAATGTCATCGGCAAGTCCGTCATCATCAGTAGGAATCTCAACTGACAAATCAGTTTCAACAGATGTAACTTCGTGAGTCTCAGGCTCAAATTCAGCATGTGATTCTTTTTCGGTAACGGTAATTTCATGAGTATCAGGTTCAATTTCAACGGGCGGTTCAGGTTCGGCAGTTATGGGTTCTGAACTCTCAATCACGTTTTCAGTGTTCACGGTGCTGCCTGTGCCGTTAAATTTTCCGATGAGTTTAGCGGTCAGGGCTTCAAGTGCTGATTTCAGACCTGAATTGCTGAGGGATTTTGCGTGTGGTTTCGGTGTTTCGGGTTCATTGCCGAAATCAAATCCAAGCTGTGACTCAGCTTCATCGTCAGCATCTTCAGGAGAATCGACAGCAAAGTCAAACTCCTTATCGAAATCTATATTGTCATCATCTCCGGGACCTTCATACTCATCAAGACCTCTGCGAAGTTCATCTTCCTCATCAACAAGCAGGAAGATTCTGTTCCTGTATTTTTCATCTATTCTGCTGAGTATTTCATTGACTGTATCAGAGGACTCAAAAGTTACTGCGATGATGTCATCTTCCATTCCGTGACGGGCTATGAACTTTTTGACTTCCGCAACAGAAGGGAATAAATGACATGTATATTCCTGATGTTTCCAAATTACGAGGAGCGTTGTGTCGTAAAAGGAGCATTTAACGTTGTTGAGTACTGCCGCTAAATCCTCTCTTTTCCTGAAGTTGGCGCATCCGTCAAGATATTCTAAGATGAATGAGTTTCTTACTACTGTGTTATTTGCCTTGAAGAGTGATAATTCACTGTCCTCACCGACAAGAAATCTTCCTGCTGTGAGACCTTTGAATCTTTTCCGTACTTCTTCTTTTTCGAATGAACCGCTTATCCATTTGGTGAGGCAGTAGAAATTTTCATTTTCATTTTCATTACCTGTAGGGAAAACTGAGACGGCTTTTTTTCTTTCGAGCCATTCGAGGGTATTTCTGATAGAGGCGATACGTTCTTTGTCATCGGGTTTGTTGTTGTAAAAGAAATTTTCGCGTTCTATGTCATCGGTTATTGAGTAAGCCTCGTAATAGATTCTGATTCTCACAATCTGTTCGAGCGTCAATATACCGTAATGCGAAAATATATTCAGAACGTCCATTATCTCCTGTTTCTTGTCGAAACCTGTGAACAGAGCCGGTTTTAAGATTTCGTCACGGAATGCTTTTGCGCCGGGTTTTTTTGTTTTAACGGGATTGCGCGCGTAAAGCACTGTACCGTCATCAACA
>JAFTBA010000183.1 GCA_017458545.1 Synergistaceae bacterium
CTCGTCAGCAAAATGAAAGCTGCTATGACTCCCGATGAAGCTGCTAAACTTGATGACTTCGTTAAACAGGTTGCCTCACAGTCATCAATAGAACGTTCCGATGCAGGCGCGGAAAAATTAGGCTTCAAGACTCCTTTCTTCGGCATCAATCCCGTAAACGGCAAAAAGATTCCTATTTGGGTTGCTAACTACATACTGATTGATTACGGAACGGGCGCAATCATGGGAGTCCCTGCACATGACCAGCGCGATTTTGATTTCTGCAGGAAGTACGGCATTCCTATTATCCCCGTCATCAATCCCGAAAACGGCGAACAGCTTAACGGCGAAACAATGACTCATGCTTTCGAGGAGGACGGCATAGCCTGTAACTCAGGGAAATTCAACGGCATGAAAACCGCTGACGCTATCCCTGCAATGATTGACTGGGGCGAATCGGAAGGTATCTGCAAACGGGAAGTAAACTTCAAATTACGCGACTGGTTAATCTCACGTCAGCGTTACTGGGGAACTCCTATACCGTTTGTTTACTGCGACAAATGCGGAGTCGTTCCCGTTCCTGAAGACCAGTTACCCGTCAGACTCCCTGAAGATGTTGAAGTCAAAGAAGTAGGACATTCACCGCTGCTCGACCTTCCCGACTTCCTCAACACTACATGCCCTCATTGCGGAGGCCCTGCAAGACGTGAGGCCGATACTATGGATACATTCTTCTGCTCGTCATGGTATTTCGACAGGTATTGCTCACCCGGCTGCGAAGATGCTCCGTTCAAAAAAGAAGATGTTGATTACTGGATGCCTGTTGACCAGTACATAGGCGGAATCGAACATGCCTGTTTGCACTTAATATACGCGAGATTTTTCGCTAAGTTCTTAACCGATTTGGGACTCACTGAGTCGCGCGAACCGTTCATGAATTTGCTGACTCAGGGAATGGTCATCAAAGACGGCGCGAAAATGTCCAAATCTCTCGGAAACACAGTAGACCCTACCGAGATGGTCAAAAAATACGGAGCTGATACCATAAGGCTGTTCATACTTTTTGCAGCACCGCCTAATAATGATTTGGAGTGGTCGGACAGAAACGTTGAGGGCGCACACAGATTCCTTAACAGAGTCTGGCGTTACGTTGAGGATAATGCAGAGAACCTCAAAAAGTACGGCTCAAAAATTATCCCTATGAGTGAGGTTAAAGGCCCGGCGTTAAGGGACTTCAAACGCAGGATTCATACTACTATCGACAGCGTTACGACCGACATAACGGGTGAAAAGCAGTTCAACACGGCCATAGCCAGACTGATGGAACTCACGAACGCAATTTACTCGCTCAATGACGACTCGGCTGAGGCTTGGGAATTGAAACGCGAGGCAGTTGACACACTGCTGAACTGTCTGTCGCCCTTCTGCCCTCACATTACAGAAGAGCTCTGGGAAATGCTCGGCCATGAAAATATGCTGTGCCTTGAGGCTTGGCCTGTTGCTGACAAATCAGCGATGGTTCAGGACAGCGTTACGGTAGTCCTTCAGATTAACGGCAAGGTAAGAGGGAAATTTGAGCGTCCTGCAGGAATGAGCAGGGACGATTTGACCAAGAGCATAATGTCTGAGGAGTTTGTTACGGGAAGACTCGCAGGCAAAGAAATCGTTAAGGTCATAGCAGTTCCCGATAAACTCGTTAATGTTGTCGTTAAGGGCTGATAATTTCTGAATTGGTCTCCTGCTCAATGAGGGCAGGGGATTTTTTTGTAAAGTGCTATAATGCGCACGATATTTCAGTAAAATCCATACAATAAATATTAACAGGAGGCTTCATGAATTATGAACAGTCTGAAATCATCCATGCTGTTAATGAAAAATGAGAGGGGGTTCACACTGGTTGAGCTGCTGATTGTTATTGTTGTAATTGGGATTTTGTCGGCAATGATGATGTTGTCAAGTACTGAAGTTGCTGTCAGTGCAAAGGCTAACAATATAGTGGTTGCTATGCGTCAGTGGAAGACTGCTGCTCTTGCTTGGTACGCGGATAATGCTGACAGGGTGGACTCTGAAGGCAGTATATTCGAGGGAAGACTGTACACTGATAAAAATAGCGGTCGCAGTAATTTTGCGGAAAATGTAAAGCCCAGCGAAATTGCAAAATATCTCAACGGAAATTACACGGATGATTGGACAGTTAATACAGGATTAGGAGCATATCACATTAAGGATAAGGCAAGTAATATGGAGTTTTGGACAGACCATGTAAACGGCGGAAAAACATGGCTGATAGGGTGTCAGTTTGCCGATAACGATAACGATAAGAGACTCATACAGAAACTTGCAGGCCGGGCGGCTTCAGCAGGTTTAGTGTATAAGAACAACTCACTTCCTCAATACCCTTCTTCCGGACAAAATGGCAACAATGATAATCTTCACAGAGTGTGGATTGTAGTAGCAGATTTCAGATAACACGACTGATAACCCAAACTTACGCTGCATTATATTCATCAAAAGGGGGATAACGCTAAATGCCTCACTTAATAGCAATCGAATACTCAGAAGCCCAACGCCGTCAGCTAAGCGCAAAAATTTCCGAACTCTCAAAAAAAGGTTGGCCTCTCTCCGCAAAATATGACGCTCAGACTTTCGGAACATGGGAAAAATTATTCGAGAACTCAGCAACTCCAGGCCTGTTCGTTCAGAGAGAAGTCATTGTTGTTGAGAACGCCGAAATTTTAGACACGTTCCCCGAAAAATTAACGCCCCTCCTCGAACCCGACAACGCAGATACAATCATTATCTTAGTCTTCAGCACCGACTCAAAGAATCTAAAGGCCGTTACAAAACAAATCAACCTCATCAAACCTGAACCCCAAATCCCCCCTTGGAAACGTCAGGCTTGGATTAC
>JAFTBA010000184.1 GCA_017458545.1 Synergistaceae bacterium
GTCGCCGACCTTGACCTCAACGGGCTGCTTCTGGCCGTTGTCGAGGACTTTGCCTGTGCCGACTGCTACGACTTCGCCCTCAGTGGGTTTCTCTTTAGCGGTGTCGGGGAGAACTATTCCGCCTCTAGTTTTCTCTTCGCGCGTCAGAACCTTGACTACTAATCTGTCGCCTAACGGTTTAAGTTTCATGATCTATAACCTCCTGCTTAATGGCACTCATTCATAAATGGTGCTAACTTCATAACGGGCGGAATGATAGACCCGCCTTCGTGAAAAGTCAATAGCTCCCACAAAAAAACAGACCCCGCGAATTTGCGAGGCCTGCTGCGAAAGTCAGGGAGTTATTGTACTTTCCTCAGTACGATTTCATCGAATCCTTCATCTGTAGATCCTGTTGTCAGTGCGTTCGTTTTGCTCCAGACAGTCCATCGTAAAGAGGAAGGATTCTCAAGCTGCAGAGTGTATTCATACTCTCCCACATTATTAACCATTACTGTAGGTCGTTCGACAATGTCATCTGTCGTGTGATAAGTTCCGTTGCCTACGTACTCGAATGCGGGACCGCCTACAAATATTGCTAGTGGTCGTGCTTCTTCGTTAGGGTATTCGTCTATCGTGAAATACACTGAGAGTACGCCTGCACCTTTCAAACCGCCGCCTATGACGTTATCACCTGTGAGCGTCATAGAATAAAGGCCTTTGTAGGGGTGATAGTCTTCAGTGTTCTGTGTTAGCGCGATACCTACCGAGCCATTTTTGCCGGGAGCATACGTGAGGTGCAAGACCTGAAGCCTTCCTGCAATATCGTTTGACGATATACCGTGTCCTGAGACGATCTCCCACGTTCCGCTAATCGTTGCTGGTGAGTCTTGGCCGGTGTTGTTGTTCGTGTTCTGGTTGTCGGTGTTGTTGTTCGTGTTAGTATTCGTGTTCTGATTGTTAGGGCTTAGATCCCTAGTATCCCAACCCAAAGAGCCATTATTCTGCATATAACTTCCACTACCTCTGCTCCCTCAGAAAAATTTTCACAAAAAATTAAGCACGACCATAATTAACTCCCTGTACTATAACCTTCTGCTTTTAACATTCCCCCGTCCACCCCTACACATCCCTTGCATACTAATCACATAATCACACAATAAAGAAACAGACCCCGCTGTTACGCGAGGCCTGCCGGAAAATCAAAGATGCAGATTCATTATTGAAGCCTTCTCCACATGTGAGGAGGTGCAAACAATGACAATCCACAGCCCTCATTTGGAAGTTGGTTAGCCGATCGTACCGTAACGGTCTTACCGCATTTTTGGCACTGATAAACTTGCTGCTGCGCCTGTTGAACCTGACGTTGAGTCTGTTGGGCTTGCTGATAGGTTGCCTGTAATTGCTGCTGGAGTTCATCAATTTCTGCAGTGTACTGGGATTCTAATGCCTGTTTTTCTAATAAAGCGGCTTCCCCTGCAACTGCAAGAAATTCAAGAACGTTCACAAATGACTTTAATTGTGCATTCGTAACAAAGTTCGCTTCTTTTTTGGGAACAAAGCCTATTTCGGTAGTCTCAGTCTGAAAAACGTCAGCTTTAATAATAATCCATTCAGAACCATTTGGGTGCATCCATTCGCCAAGATAATTATACGCACTGATAGCAAAATAATTATCTTGATGACCGCCATATTCTTCAGATATTATTCTGGCTTCAGGATTGGGCTGTGAACGTAACTTAAATTCATTGAGGAAATATACAGAATTTACATTTCCATCATATTTGTATTGTCCTTTGTCCAAAAGGTAATTAGGCAGTTTTTGGCTGTCAATAAGCTGCCCTATTTCTTTTTCTGCCTGCTCTTGGTCAAAAGATGCTGCGTTATGGAAAACTTCTTGAATTTCTTGTTGTATTTTTACCCTGTATTGTTCCGAATAACATTCATAATCGGACATGAAATCTCTTGTAAACTTAAAGAAATCAGATTCTTTGCGTAATATTGCCTCCCAGCCTGGATAATAACGGGCAATCAATCCTTGACCTTCAGGCATTGCTTCAGCTTTTACGCTAGCAAACAA
>JAFTBA010000185.1 GCA_017458545.1 Synergistaceae bacterium
GGGCGTGTGAAAGCCAAATTAATGAAAAGTGAGCGTGTAATCGTTCTGCCATCAAGCATACCGACAACAAAATATTGTCCAGTGTGCGGAAAACTGAAAAAGGACATAACATTAGCTGACAGAGTGTATGAATGCTCATGCGGATATAGAGAAGATAGAGATATACATGCAGCGCGTAATATGATATTGCTAGGGAAACAAAATACCTGTGGGACGCAGGGAATTTTTAACGACGCCTTTGGAGAGGACGTAAGACGGAAACAGAAATGTTGCAACGCTGACCTCGTTGAATTAGGAAGCCTCCGAAACCGCAAGGGGAGGTAGTTCACATAATTTTGTGTGTAAATAATATAATGGTAAAAAAGGGGAGTTCAAAAATTTCACATTTAACATGGGGCGGTATTGACTGCCGCGAATTAGCAGAGAGGTTCGGGACACCGTTATACGTATTTGACACTGCGATAATGAAATCGAGGTGCCGTGAACTTCGTGAGACATTCCTCAACAGATGGGAGAACACGAGAGTACGTTACGCGAGCAAGGCATTTCTGATAAAGGCAATGGCTAAACTGATTGATGACGAGGGACTCGGACTTGATGTAGTGTCATTGGGTGAACTTCAGACGGCATTAAGCGCAGGTTTCCCTCCTGACCGAATCGAAATGAACGGCAACGCTAAGAGTCATGAAGAGATTGAACTGGCTGTTAAGTCAGGGGTAGGACGTATAATTGTCGACCATCCTGACGAACTCAAGTTTATCGAGAAGTATGCTGCTGAAGCAGGGAGAGTTCAGAGAGTTTCAGTGAGGGTTGCGCCGGGAGTAGATGCTCATACACATGCTTACATTGCAACGGGAAGCACTGACAGCAAATTCGGAGTGCCTGCCGATTCGCGTGAAGGGTCAATGCTTTGCGAGGCTGTTAAGTTTGCGCAGGGCTGTGAACATATTGATATGAGGGGATTGCATTTTCATGTAGGTTCACAGCTGTTTGACACTGACGATTACACTAAGTCGATTGAAGTAATATTACAGCTCATGAAGTCGTTGAAGGACACGATGAATTTCACGACATACGAGTTAAACATGGGAGGAGGATTCGGTGCTGTAATCAATCCTGCTGTGCCTTATATGCGCGCTGAATTTTACACTGACGCTATGATGAAAGTGCTGACTGAGGGCTGCAAGCGTTACGGACTTGAAATGCCTATGGCAGTGATTGAGCCTGGAAGATGGATAGTATCTGAAGCAGGTATAACGCTCTATACTGTTGAGAACGTCCGCGAACTCCCTGAAGTTACGTACATCGCCGTCAACGGCGGAATGTCTGACAATCCGAGAATAGCACTCTATCAGGCTGAGTATAACGCTGTAGATGTGTGCAACACTGAGGGCGAAATCTACCGTCCTAAAACAGGCGGCAAAGTCTCAATCGTTGGGAAGTGCTGCGAGTCCGGAGATATATTGATTGATGATGCAGAGATTCAGGAGGTTAAAGCAGGAGATGTTATCGCGCTGTTTAACACCGGGGCTTACACGTTCAGCATGTCGAGCAACTATAACTATCTTCCCAGACCTGCGGTAGTGTTTGTTGAGAACGGGGAAGCGAGGGTTGTTGCTGAGAGACAGACGATTGAGGATCTGCTCAGGGGTCAGGTGCTGTAATTTTGGTTGAGGTTGAATTTGACGAAAGTACTCTGCCGTTTGAGGAACGATGGGAGAATTTGACGCTTGCGAATGATTTTATGTTCGGCCATGTTATGCAGAAGAAGAGTCTTTGTATTGAGATGATGAGGCGTATACTCCCTGATATGAAGATTAAGGATATACGCATTATTGATATTCAGAAGACGTTCAGAGGAGGGCTTGATACAAGGGGAGTAAGGTTTGACATGTATGTTGAGTCTGAGAACAGAAACGTTTTTGATGTTGAGATACAGACTTCAAAGAAGGCGGATATTGCGCGCAGGACGAGGGCATATCACGCTATGATGGGCGGAGATATTCTCAACAAGTACAAGACCAAAGGCAGAACGTACAGTGATATACCTGATTCGTTTGTGATATTTATCTGTACGTTTGATCCGTTCAGGCTTGGCAGACATGTATATACGTTCAAAAATTTCTGCTGTGAGGATAAATCGCTGCCGCTTAATGACGGAGGAACTACA
>JAFTBA010000186.1 GCA_017458545.1 Synergistaceae bacterium
GCGCATAGCATCGAGACGGGACTTTATAGGTTTGAACCGGGAGAAGTCTGTTACTTCGGGTATATCAGAAAAATCTATTTCATCATCATCTTTATCACGGAACATCATAGATATTAATCTCTGTTTCATTTCCTCACGCTGTTCGGGTGTTTTGGCGAGCGCAAGAACATCTTTAAGACTCATTTGCATAGCGTTTCTTCTCCTTTCCCGTTGCTTCTCCGAACTGAAATTGTCCTGATTATATCATCGTCATTTACCGTTACGCGCTCAACAAAATCAAAAGCCCTTCCCGTTAAAAAAAAACGGAAAAGGCTTTATCTGAGAAAGGAGTATTTTTGTGTTACTGCTGCGGTTAATTATCGTTTTGTCTTGAAGAAATCATCTATGCTGTCAAGTATATCCTTCGGCAGCATCGTCTTCAACAGATACTTCTCCGGCTTAAACCTTAACACTTCCATTATGCTGCGCTTATCGCCCTTCGCAGTCAGGAACATCACGGGGATATTCGCAGTGTTCGGATCCGAACGTATCATCTCCAAAACTTTCGGACCGTTTACTATCGGCATCTCGAAATCAAGCAGTATCAAATCAACTTTATTCTTCGCCAGAATCGTTATCGCATTCATTCCCGAGTTCGCTACAAGAATCTTGTACCTCGTTGACAAAAGACTCTTCATCGACCTCAATGCCGTCGCATCATCATCAACTATCAGTATGCTCTTGAACTCCTTGAGCTTATCTACTGCTTCGCCCTCTTTCTGCAAACGCTTGATGAGTTCGCCCAAATCTACGGGCCTGGTGTATACCTGTGCAACATAATCGGACTTCTTCCCGATTATCGTGTCAAGTTCCTCCTGTGTCCCTATCACGAAGAACCTTATACCCCTGTCCTCAACCAAATCCCTTATGTAGCCGAGTACATCAATCATCAGGTTATCCTCGCCCTGCAGGTACAGTATGAATATTCGAGGTATATCATCCTTCTTCTCTTCCGCGCCTGAGGCTGCAGCGTCTTCACCTTCGGCACTCTCCTGCGCAAGAAGCGCAGCTACTTCAGGATCTATCACTTCATCTTCATTACCGTTGTCTTCCTTCAGGAAATTAGAGATTGCCGTTACATCAGGCTTCACCGTTAAAACCTCAAAATCCTGAGCTTTAAGATGATTGATTATTCCCTCCGATATAAAACTCACTTTCTCTGTGATAAATAATACTTTGCTCAATTTATCTTCTTCCTTCCTTCCCGTTTATTCCCTGATTATAGCAGACCTTCAAGCGTTCCCCAGTCAGCATTGGTTACACACTCTTTTATCTTCTCAAAACGCTCGCGTTCCGCTTCAGGTATTCTGTAATTCTTAGTCTCCTCTATAAGCCTGTCAATATTATCAAGATCAAAATCTTCAGCAAATCCCTTTATCAATGAATACATTTCCCTCAAGTCTTCAACAGAAATTTCAGGCAGCGACATATCAGGCTCATCATTCTTCCCGAAAACTTTTTCGAGCAGCGGCTTATACCCTCTGTACTGTGCCAGCAGTGCAGGAGTCTTCAACTCAATCTCGGCAACATCATTCTTATCTCCGCATGCTTCGAGATATTTCGCGTCCTCTGAAAGTTTCAACGCTCCCACGAGTCTCGCAGCACTCTTTAATGCGTGTACTTTTATCGTGTAATTCTTAATGTCCTTTTCGCGCTCAAAGCCCTCAATCTCATCGGCTTTCTTATCGAGCGAGTTGTAGAAAATTTCAAGCGCCTGCACAAATGTATCTTCAGTTCCGCAGTTAGTTACCGCTGCCTCGTAATCAATACCGGGTATGTTCTTATACTTCGCAGACTCATCGGCCTCTTCAACTGCTGAAGGTTCATTAACTGTCTGAGGGGCTGCAGTCCCGTCAGTTCGTATTACGAGGTCGGGCGGAAGGTACTCAAGCAACACCTGTTCGAGCCTCACAGTGTCAACAGGCTTCGAGATGTAATCGCTGAACCCCTCATCAATATACAGCTGTCTCGCTCCCAGTACAGCGTTAGCAGTAAGAGCTACGACAGGAGTGTTAAAGTTCAAGCCGTCAGTCATTTTCTTCATGTTGTGGAACGCCTCTATACCGTCCATGCCGGGCATACGGTGGTCAAGGAATATTATGTTGTAGTGATTCATTCTAACCATCTGGAGCATTTCTATACCGCTTGAGGCAGTATCAATTTTGATTTTCGTTTTCTTGAGCAGGTTAGCAAATACCAAAAGATTCACATCAGCGTCATCAACAACAAGTACTCTTGCATTCGGTGCCTCAAATGGCTGGGTAAACGCCTTATCCTGATGAGCCGATGCCGTTGAGAATGCCCTCTCGTAATCACCTATAGGCTCCCACTTCTTAACAGTCTGTCTGACTCCGAATGAGAACGTTGAACCCTTATGAAAAACGCTGTCAATCTTCAGCTCTGAGTCCATTAAGTGCAGCAGCTGCCTTACTATAGGCAGTCCTAACCCGGAACCGTCTGCACTGAATTTCCTTGAGGCTTCTACGTGTTCAAACGGTATGAAAATATTTTCGATGTCCTCAGGCTTAATCCCTATACCCGTATCAGTTACTGAACAGTTCAGTAGTATGCTGTAACTGTCAACAGGTTCATAGCCTAACGTAACGGTTATTCCTCCGCGTTCAGTGTATTTCACGGCGTTGTTCAAAAGATTGAGCATTACCTGACGTATATGGTACTCATCGCCTTCAAGTATTCTGGGAATATTTTTGTCAACGTTTACGGTAAGGGCCAGTGATTTTTTCTTGGCCTGTTCTGCAGCTATGCTTACGAGGTCGTTTATTAGCGAACTTAAATCGTAACGGACGTGAATAATCTCCATCTTCTTGTCCTGAAGTTTAGAGAAGTCTAGAACATCATTAATGATTCCCAAAAGTGCCCGTCCGCTCCTTTGAATAACCAGTGCATACTCACGGATTTCAGGTCTGTCCTCCTCGCGCAGAATCATCTCATTCATTCCCAGTATCGAGTTCATCGGAGTCCTAATCTCGTGGCTCATGTTATTGAGGAATGAACTCTTAGCTTCATTCGCTGAATTTGCTTCGGCTATGGCGTTGTCGAGTCTCTCCTGCTGGTGTCTGTAAGCATACGTGTATAACAGGAACAGCATTCCGAGAATCAACGCTGCAATCAGAATAGCTGCAAACATACTTTCAGACTGAGCAGGTTCAATGCCGACAGACTCAGGATAAAAATGAACGAACACTGCGTTCGTAAGGTAAGCTGTAATTTCAAGGCATACCATTATGAAAGCATCGGCAGTCTTCATGAAACAAGGAGTAGCTACCGCAGCAAGTATAAAAAATACAGGCACTCCGCCTGATGTTCCGCCGTCAATGAAAAACAGAGCGGTTAATCCGAAAATGAATCCCCCGACCGTTAAAGGGTATGATAATTTCTTCAGCCTCCCCGCAGTTCCGTTACGTATACAGTAAACTGAACATAACAGTAACAGCACTGACAGAACGGCCATGACGAAATACGCTGAAGCCGAAACGTAATGCCCTCCGATAAGCCTTATGATTCCCGTTAAGCTCATGGCTGCAGATGAGACTGTACCGAATGCACAGAAACATAACGCTGTTATATTACTGCCTGAATCATCAGGCTCAAGGATAAGTTGTCTGATTGTGTGAGTATTCATGCGGTGAATAATATCACATTTATTTTGGAGGTGCTACAGGTCTTGCGTTATGAGTTATATAATAGTCAACAATTTTAATTTAATCTTTCAATCTCGCCGAAGGAGTTATTAGCAACTTGGAAAGCAATTACATTATAGAGTCTGAACTCGCAGTAGTATTTTTGAGCGCAACACTGTGCGTTTACCTCCACATCATTTACTCGGGAGCATCATCGGATAAAAGAGGTCTCCTGCGTTACTGCTATATGACCACTGCAAGCAGTTTAGCCGAAATTATTTCATCAATCGTTCTCGCTGAGGGTTCAGGGTTCTCACTGCGGTCAAAATATTTCTTTTTGAATCTTATGCAGGCTTCAATCTGCGGAGTATATTTCATGTTTATGCGTTACATTTCTTATTTCGGACAGGACACTCAATTACGCAGACGTACCCATTACATTCAGAACATACTGCTGGGAGTATTCTTTTACCTTCTTCTTGTCGGTCACTTCACAGGAGCTAACTACAGCATAACGCCTTACGGACTCAAACAGGGGGCATTGAATTGGGTATTATCGTACGGGTTCATAGGTCTTTGGGGAACATGGGCATGGTTTGAAATTTACATCTGCCGAAACGCTTTCACTAAAGGACAGTTATGGGCATTAGTGATTGACTTAGTAGCCTCGTGGATAATCATAGCTCTTCAGTCGGTATACTTCCCTGATATTCCTGTTCATTTCATCGTTATATCGGTCAATGTGTATTACTTCTTTTTTCTGCTTGAAACACCTGCCTACAGAGACCTCGAACGCACTCTCGAACGTCTCAGAAAAGCCAAAGCCCTCGCCGATGAAGCAAATGCTCAGGCAATCGCTGCTGACGCTGCAAAAGGTGAGTTCCTCGCTAACATGTCTCATGAGATTCGCACACCTCTCACAACTATATTGGGAATGGACGAAGTGATATTGAGAAAATATGAGGCAGGCCCTATATACGAATATGCGCGCGATATTCAGAGCGCAGGCAATACACTTCTTCACATCATCAATGACATACTTGACTTCTCGAAAATAGAGTCGGGTCAGCTGGAACTTGCAGCAAGGAATTACGATTTAGGCAGAGTATTACGCGATGTTGAGAACATGATAAGAATACGCGCTGAACAGAAAGGTCTTCAGTATTCGGCACAGATAGACGAGTCATTGCCCGATGAACTTTTCGGCGACAGAATAAGAGTCCATCAGATTATGGTCAACATTCTCAACAACGCCGTAAAGTATACCAAAAGAGGCAGCGTTAAGTTTACATTGACAGGAGTACGCGGTGATGATCCTTCACTGATTGTTCTGCACATAACTGTTACCGACACGGGCATAGGCATACACGCTGAAGACATACCCAAGCTCTTTAAGTCGTTCAGCAGGATTGACGCTAAGGAGACTCATAACATTGAGGGTACGGGACTCGGTCTGGCAATAACAGGCCGTCTCATCGAACTCATGGGAGGCAGCGTCGAAGTAACATCAACTTACGGAATAGGCTCAACGTTCCATGTTGCAATCCCTCAGAAAATAGTAGGCTCTAAAACCCTCAGAGAATATGAGCTTGAGGACTCTCGCAAAAAGAAAGAAGAACGCAAAATCCTCAGAGCTCCCTCAGCAAGAATATTAATTGTTGACGACAATGACATGAACAGAATAGTATTGCGCTCACTGATGAAAGAGAATCAGGTTCAGATTGATGAGGCCGAGTCCGGTGAGGAATGCCTCAGCAAGTGCGAAAAGAATCATTATGATGTCATACTGATGGACTACATGATGCCCAGAATGGACGGGAAAGAAACTCTGCATAATCTCAAGGAAATGCGCGACGCTCCGGGAGCAAAAGCAAAAGTTATTGTTTGTACCGCTAATGCACTTGTAGGAGTGAGAGCAGAATTGTTATCGGCAGGTTTCGATGACTTCATCAGCAAGCCCGTCAACGGCAAAGAGTTAGAGGAAATACTCGCAAAATATATACCTTCAGACAAAATAATTCAGGGAGGGGAGGGCTAACACTATATGCTGACTTACGGATATAACGTATGGATTGAGGCAGCTGTGCTTCCTTTTTTGGGGGTAATGGCTGCATTCCTGTTTATGAGGTACAGAACTAATGCTGAAATTAATATACGCTTCCGACTCCTGACGCTCTCAACATTCCTGGCTGCTCTGCTTGAAGTTTCATCGACACTGCTGATTGACGGCTGGGGACACAGGCACATAATCAACCTCATCATACGAACGATGTATTATGCCTCAGTCAATGTAAATGCTTATCACTTAATGAGGTATGTTGAAGCCTTCGTGAGGGTTGACAATCAAAAATTCGACAAGTTCAACAAAATACTTCTTGCCTCAAGTTTCGTAGTGCTTGCGCTGAACGTAATGCCGGGTACTTCAGGATTCTTCTTTATCATAGTGAATGACGGAGGATTATTCAGAGGGACATACAACACTTTATGGAGGAGCGTTTATGTTCTGTACTTTGTCGTAATGGCACTGTGGCTTCAGATGACTCACAAAGAATATTACACAGCTAAATCGCAGTTCGTCATACTCAACTCAATCGTAGGACTTCTCATTGCAGCCAACATAGTGCAGTACATGTTTGTAAGGACAGTTCTGTTTACTTACGCTGTTGCCGCTGTAATGCTGTTCCTGATATTTTTCTATTACGAGGCACCTGCTTACAGGCGTATGCTAACGGTTGAACAGGAGCTCGAAACTTCGCGCCTTAACGCAGAACATTCAGCCCAACTCGCTAACGCTGCCAACCGTGCAAAAAGTGATTTCCTCGCTAACACTTCACACGAAATCCGAACTCCTATGAACGCTATTCTGGGCATGAACGAGATGATATTGAAGGAGAGCAGAGACCCTGATATTCGTCAGGCAGCTATGGACATTCGCAGGGCAGGCAATCATCTTCTGTCAATCATCAACAACATACTGGACATCTCAAAGATTGAGTCGGGCAAAATGGAACTCTATAAAGCCGAGTATCATTTGTGGCAGTTACTCCGGGATATTGAGGAGAGTAATTTCGAGGCAGTGCGTGAAAAGAGTCTGAAATTTATTCTTGATGTTGACAGGAGTTTACCCGAACATCTTTTCGGCGATGAGGATCACATAAGGCAGGTCATAACCAACCTCATTGACAATGCCGT
The DNA here is from genome assembly GCA_017458545.1 of Synergistaceae bacterium. GTDB lineage: Bacteria > Synergistota > Synergistia > Synergistales > Aminobacteriaceae > JAFUXM01. The sequence continues at coordinate 6,873 of JAFTBA010000186.1, forward strand.
TAAGTACACTCAAAAAGGAAAAATCACCCTCAGCGTTAAAGGTACTGTCTCCGAAAATACACGTGTACATCTGAAAATTTCAGTTATTGACACGGGGATAGGGATAAGGCATGAGGACATCAACAAGCTGTTTCATTCTTTCGAGCGCGTAAACCTTAACGAAACTCAGAGCATTCAGGGAGCAGGTTTAGGTTTAACGCTGGTGAGGTATCTTGTTGAATTGATGGGCGGTAAGGTCAGTGCAGAGAGCGAATACGGAAAAGGCAGCAGGTTTACTGTTGAACTGACTCAGCAGTTAGCACACGGAGGTTTCATAGGGACGATAGCGGACTATGAGTCCCTCGTCGAGAAGGAACGCAGGAAAGTAACGGGTACTCTCTCCGATTCGATGAGGCCGTTCACGTGTCCTGAAGCGAGGCTGCTTATTGTTGACGATACGCCCGTTAATCTGGTGGTCGCTAAGGGAATGCTGAAGGAGTCGCAGGCTCAGGTTGATACTGCGGAGTCTGGTGAAGAAGCTCTGGCATTAATAGAGGCGAACCGTTACGACATAATATTTCTTGACCACAGAATGCCGGGGCTTGACGGAGTCGAAACGCTGAAGAAAGCCAAAGAGATTAACGGTCCTTCAAGAGCGGCCAAGTACGTAGCATTAACGGCGCATTCAGGGAGCGGACTGCGCGATGAATATATCGGTATGGGGTTTGATGAATATCTGTCGAAGCCCATGAAGAATGACGCTATGAGAAAAATATTAGCGTTATGCCTTCCCGATGATGTGAAAATATTTGCGTGATACTTAAAAAATTTTACGGACGGAGGATTTTTGTTTTTTATGTTTAATGATAATGACTGCATGACGCTCGGCAAAATTTCTTCATTCATGCCCGGAGCAATGATTGTCTACAAGAATAATGAGGCTGAAGAGATTATTTTTGCCAGCGATGAGATAGCCCGTATATTCGAGTGCGACTCGGTAAACGATTTCATGAAGTTTACGGGAGGAAGTTTTGCGACAATCGTTTATCCCGAAGACATTGAAGAAGTCGAACAGATAATCAGGAAACAGATTGCTTCAACAGGCGGCTATGACTACGTAACTTACAGAATCATCACTAAGAACGGCCACATCAAAAAAATTGAGGACTGGGGTCATTTTGTTCATGACGATGAATTAGGCGATATATTTTACGTATACCTTCACGACATGGACATAAGGGAGAATCTGACTCAGCTTTCGGGACAGACCAGTTTACCCGAACCCAAAGCCGCAACTATTGACGAATTGACGGGGCTGTCGAACATGAGGGGCTTCCGTATTCAGGCCCCTAACGTAATACGCGACTTCTTCAGGAAGGGCGGTAAACCCAGCTGCGTTTATTTCAACGTCAGGAACTTCCACACTTACAATGAGACTTACGGCTTCGCAGGCGGTGACAGAATGCTGAAGTCAATCGCAAGAATATTACAGGAGACATTCCCTAAAGGTTTATGCGCCCGATTCGGTGAAGACCATTTCGCAGTCATAACCGCTCAGGAAGACCTCGCCGAAAAAGTAAACAGAATGAGTATCAGAGTCAACAATTTAAGGCGCGGAGTAGTCGTTGAGTTAAAGGCAGGAATTTACCCTGTTAAATCCCCAGACATGGAGATAAGCGTTGTATGCGACTGCGCGAAGATTGCATGTGATGCCATTAAACACGAATACGGAACTAACGCTCAGGTTTACGACGGCAAAATGGACGAGAAGGTTCAGCTTCAGGAACATATCATAGCTTCGTTCCAGGAGGCTATGGACAACGGAAGGATAAAAATATTTTTCCAGCCTATTGTTGATGTTACTACGGGCAAGACAGCATCGGTTGAGGCTTTAACGCGATGGGAAGACCCTAAATACGGAAGGCTTGCACCTGCGAATTTCCTTTATGTTCTTGAGGAACAGCGGTTGATTCACAGGCTGGATTCGTTCGTCATCAATAAGGTCTGCGAGGAACTCAAACGCAGAAAAGATAACGGCGAAAGTTTAGTTCCGGTGTCATTAAATTTATCGCGCCTCGACTTTGAACTTACTGACGTAGTGAGGGTGATTGAGGACGCTGTTGCAAAAAACAAAATCCCTGACAACATGCTGAGGTTTGAACTCACTGAGAGTCTTATAGCTGTTGACATGGACGCTATGAAACGAGAGTCTGAGAGACTGAGGCGGCACGGTTTCAAAGTATGGATGGACGCATTCGGATCGGGTTATTCGTCGCTGAAAGTGCTGAAAGATTTTACGCTTGACGGTCTCAAAATTGACATGGATATGATTCGTTCAGTTGACGATGAACGCGCTAACATAATCATCTCCGCAGTAATCGACATGGCCAGGAAACTCGGTATACCTGCACTGTCAAAAGGAGTCGAAACTAAAGAACAGTTAGCATTCCTGAGAAAAGCAGGTTGTGATTTGGCACAGGGGTATTTATTCGGACGGCCTGCACCAGCCGTAAGCGTCAGGTAGTATTCTTAGACTTAAAGCTCTTAATATATTCGAGACGTTTACGGTAATGCACCTCACTGCCCTGTTCAGTAGGGCGGTAATATTCGCGTCCCTTTAATGATTCGGGTAAACATTCCATAGATGTTATGTGTTCCTCGAAATCGTGAGCATATTTGTAGCCTTTACCGTAATCAAGTTCGCGCATTAATTTTGTAGGAGCGTTCCTGATATGAAGGGGTACAGGTTCGGCCATGCTGTTAAGAGCGTCATTGCGTGCCGAACTGTAAGCTGCATCAACTGAGTTAGACTTAGGTACGATTGAAAGGTGTATGACTGCCTGAGCAAGGTGAACGGAACATTCAGGCATTCCGAGAAAATGACAGGCCTGATAAGCAGCGATTGCCATTGACAGAGCAGAGGGTTCAGCGAGTCCGACATCTTCACTTGCGAAACGCACGACCCTCCTCGCAATATATAACGGGTCTTCACCTGCCTCAAGCATTCGTGCTAACCAGTAAACTGCTGCATCAGGGTCTGAATTTCTCATGGACTTATGCAGAGCGGAAATGAGGTTGTAATGTTCCTCGCCGTTCTTGTCGTAGAGGAGTAATTTGCGTGAAGTACACTGTTCAATTAATTCAGGAGTGATAATGCCGTCAGAGTTTACGGCAGCCATTTCGAGCAGTGATATAGCCGAACGTGCATCACCGTTAGAGAAGTCAGCGATTACAGTAAGAATATTATCGTCAGCATTAACGCCGAGAATTTTGAGACCGCGTTTCAAAACTTTAACGATGTCATTAACTCCGAGAGGTTTAAGGACAAAGACCTTACAGCGCGACAATAAAGCCCCGTTAACCTCGAACGAAGGATTTTCAGTAGTAGCACCTATGAGGATAATGCTTCCTCTTTCAACGAACGGTAAGAAAGCGTCCTGCTGAGCCTTATTGAAACGGTGAATCTCATCAACAAAAACTATAGTTCTTGTGCCGAAATTACGGTTACTGTCAGCCTGTTTCATTATCTCGCGTATTTCCTTTATGCCGCCCGTAACGGCTGAGAAAGTTATGAACCCTGCTTTAGTTTTGCGTGCGATGATTGAGGCGAGTGTAGTTTTGCCGACACCCGGAGGCCCCCAGAATATCATTGAGGGTATGCGGTCGCTGTCAATGATTCTGCGGAGTATTTTGCCCTCGCCTATGAGGTGTTCCTGACCTGCGAAATCATCGAGCGATTCGGGACGCATTCTTGCGGCTAACGGCTGTGTTGAAAGGTCTGCGAATAATGAGTCGGCCATGCCCTTAATAGAAACCCCTCTCGAACCATTCTTCAACAGCTTCAGATGTGTGGGCAGGGGTTAATCTCAGTGCTTCAAGTTCGCGTTTCAGTTGGTCGCGTTCACTGGTAACCTCTTCGAGCCGTCTGCGTAATTCTTCAAGTTCATTCATTAAAATTAATACCTCCTTGTCGTGAATTATATTTTATCCCTGAACACAATCAAAACAGCCTGTTTATGCTCACCTTTCGATTTCTGTAATCACTGCGTTTTTTATTCTGTCGCTTATGATAAAATTCTAAACACTTTGATTTTATCTCAATTAATTTTTAGGAGGTCTTCTTCTCATGAAGAAAATTCTTTGTGCATTGCTCGCTGTTGTTCTCGTAGCGTCCTTTGCATCCTTCGCGTCTGCCGAATGGAAATTCGAGCGCAAAGTTACGATCGTTTGCCCTTGGGGTGTCGGAGGCGGAGCTGATTCGACTATCCGTCCTATGGCCACTCTCCTCAAACCCATACTCGGTCAGGAAGTCGAAATCGTTAACGTTACAGGCGGAAACGGAGTTACAGCTGTCGAGTACGTTTACAAACAGCCTGCTGACGGCTACACCTACATGTTAGGTACTCAGAGCCTTTTCATGCAGGACATTCAGGGAACAACGTCAATGAACTTCAAGGACGAATTTATCCCCGTAGCACGTCTCGTTCACGCTATCAACGTCATCACTGCCTCCAAAAAAGCTATGGACAGAAAAGGCTACAAGACGTTCTCCGAAATGATTAAGTACGTCAAGGATAATCCCTTTGAGGTCAGCGTAGGTATGCTCACAAGCACAGGGCTTGACGGCGCATCGCTCAAACAGGCTCTTGAAGGTCTCGACATTCTCGATGTCTCTTACCCTTCAGGCTCCGAAATGAACTCGGCACTCGTAGGCGGACATATTGACATCATGGTTACGGGCACTGACGAAATCGAAGGCTTAATCGCTGCAGGTGATGTAGTTCCCCTTCTCGCCCTCTCCGAAAAGAGAATGAAGCGTTATCCCGATGTCGAATGCTCAGTTGAACTCGGCATTAATTCAGTGTTAGGCCCTGCAAGAGGTATTTTCGCTAAGAAAGGCACTCCTCAGGAAGCTATTGACGTACTCGTTGCAGCAATCGAAAAAGCATCGCAGGATCCTACATGGCAGGCATTCTTAGTACAGGGCTGCTATGACGAGAGACCCGGCTTTGCAGGCCCTGCCGAATACGCTGCAGACTGCGAGAACGACTACAAACTCCTCACCGATTACCTCAAGGCTGAGGGCGTTATGAAGAAAGACTATTACAGCGGTAAGTAAAAGCTAAGGATTAGGGGAGAGGGTATAGGGTATAGGGGATAGCTAACCCCTAATCCCTCTTCCCTAACCCCTCATCCCTAGTCCCTATTAAAAGAGGAGTGAAATTTCACAGTGTTTGAATTAATATGCAACGTGTTATTATGGCTCGGACTTCTCTACGCTTATTTCTTCAACGTCCTTGAAGCCCCAATCCCTGACAGAACAGCCAGAAACCCTTACACGCTCAAGCCCGATGTTTGGCCGAAAGCTATAATCATTCTCCTGCTGATCTGCATAGCAATCAACATCATTAACATTATCCGTAAGAACAAAAACAATCCCGATTTCGCTCTTGACGCTCTCATGAGCATTCGCGCAAGATTAGTCATCGGAATAGCTCTTGTTGTCGGCGCAAGTTTCATTCTTGAACCGCTCGGTTATATGGCAACATGCTGCTTAGTTCTGTTCTTCTACGGTCTGTTACTGGGTCAGACCCATGTAATAAGGCTCGCTGTTTTCTCAGTGCTTGTAACTTTCGTACTGTATATAGTGTTCAGCGTTTTGCTTTCGGTCAACCTGCCAAGAGGTACTATTGAAGAGTTCCGCAACTTCTCGCTCTATGTCGAAAGCATCGTTGCGTCCGTAAAATCAGCAATAGGTATGTAGGGAGGTTAAATCTATCATGACAACATGGGAATTATTCACTAACGGCTTCAGCGTACTCATGGATCCCTACACGTTATTGATGGTGGTCTTCGCAATAATCGTAGGTACAATCTTCGGAGCACTGCCGGGCGTAAGCGCAACTATGGCCGTAGCTTTGGGACTTCCTTTCACGTACTCAATGCAGCCCGTTCAGGCAATAGTCTTTCTTGTCGCCGTCTACTGCTCTTCAATAACAGGCGGAAGCATTACGGCAATACTCTTCAAAATACCCGGCGTACCGTCATCAGCACCGACAACTTTTGACGGTTACCCTATGGCTCAGAGAGGCGAAGCAGGAAAAGCATTAGGCATAGCACTGGGCAGCTCGGCAATAGGCGGTTTAGTCTCAGCGCTCGCAATGCTCACCTTATCGCCTCAGCTGACTCAGGCGGCATTATCGTTCAGCCCTTCTGATATTTTTGCGATAACCTTCATGGGACTCTCAATACTTACATGCCTCGACAGCAAGAATATTTTGAGAACGTTAATATCAGGACTCTTAGGTTTACTGCTTGCTTGTGTAGGCCAAGACCCTATGTATGCTGTTCAGCGTTTAACGTTCGGCAGCGGTGAGTTAATCGCAGGACTTGAAATGATACCCGTCTTAATCGGTATATTCGCTGTTACAGAAGTCCTCAAGCAGACCAAGAAGCGCGATAAACTTTCGGCCGAAGAAGGAACTGCCAGCGTCAACACCAAAATGCCCTCGTGGCGCGAATGGTGGGGTATAAAGTGGCTGTTAGCGAGATGCTCGGTAATCGGTACGATAATCGGTATACTTCCGGGCGCAGGTGCAACGATTGCGTCATTCCTTTGCTATTCGAGCGAGACTAAACTCTCAAAACACCCCGAAAAATTCGGCACAGGTATCATTGACGGTATAGCCGCTTCCGAAACAGCTAACAATGCCGCTACGGGCGGTGCAATGGTGCCGCTGCTTTCACTGGGTATTCCCGGCGGTAACGCTGCTGCGGTAATGATGAGCGCGTTAGTGCTTAAAGGTGTACAGTTAGGGCCGCTGCTTTTGGTTAATCAGCCTCAGTATTTGAGCGCAACGTTCGCGTCAATGGTCGTAACGAATATATTAATGGTCGTTGTCGCAATAGCTATCGCTAAAGTTTTCGCACAGATTCTCGCAGTGCCTTACTCGTATTTAGGGCCGATAATCATA
>JAFTBA010000187.1 GCA_017458545.1 Synergistaceae bacterium
AGTTACCTGTTCGCAGTGCGGCAACATCTCATCAAATGACCCCTGCAACATTTGCACTGACCCTTTAAGGGACAGGAACATCATGTGCGTTGTTGATGATGTCGAATCACTCTCGGCTTTCGAGCAGTCTGGAATATATAACGGACTCTATCATGTTCTCGGCGCAAGAATCTCAGGAGGTTTGAGCGATGAGTCAGCAGAAGCACTCAGCAGACATACACGGCAGTTAAAGCCCGATGAGGTAATCATAGCCACATCACCCAGAATAGAGAGCGATATATCGTATTACGAGATTACCGACATTCTCAGAGCTGCAGGGGTCGATAACGTTACGAGGATTGCTTACGGTTTGCCGCTCGGAGGAAGTATTGAGTTCGCTGACAGAATGACTCTTCACACAGCACTCGAAGGAAGGCGAAAAGTATCATGACCTCATCAAAAAATTTCTCATTCATCATAGCTGCTGCAGGTAAAGGTTCGAGAATGGGCGCGCAAAAACAGTTCATGAAACTTTCAGGGCGTGAGCTTTGGCGTTGGAGCGCGGAAAATGCCGCAACCCTCAGCAATTCAGGTATACGCGAGATAATACTCGTCATCCCTGAAAACGAGTCGCTTGTTCCCGAATGGCACAGTGATATTCCCCTGAAGGTCGTAAACGGAGGAAGTGAACGCGCTCTCTCAGTCCTTAACGGATTGAACGCGGCCATGTGTGATTATGTTATGGTTCACGATGCTGCCAGACCCTTTGCGACTCCCGAACTCTTCAAACGGCTGATTGACGTTGCGAGTGAAGATGTAGGAGTCGTTCCTGTCTTGCCTGTCAGCGATGCTCTCAAAAGGATTGAGGGCGATGAAGTGTCATGCGTTGAACGTGACGGACTGTATATCACTCAGACACCGCAAGTTTTCCCACGAAAGAAACTCATTGAGGCAGTGAGAAATTTCCCGTCAGCAAAAGACGAGGCAGAAGCATGGTTCAAATTACACCTCAAATTAAAACGTGTTGAAGGCGAAAGGCTCAACTTCAAAGCAACGGTTAAGGAGGACATAATGATTGCACGGGCGTTGACCGAAACGAAAATCACGCGCACAGGACTGGGCTGGGATATTCACAGGTTAGTCCCCGAAAGAAAATTAATACTCGGAGGAGTCGAAATTGAATCGCCTCTCGGATTACTGGGTCATTCTGACGCTGATGTACTGACTCATGCTGTGATGGACTCGATTTTGGGCGGAGCAGGTCTGCCAGACATCGGAAATATTTTCCCTGCAAGTGATGAGAGATTCAGGGGTGCTGACAGTATAGAGCTGTTGAAGGAAGTAATGAGACTCGTTGAGGCTGAGGGCTGGGAAGTTGAATTTGTTGACGCAGTACTGACCGCTCAAATCCCCCGTCTAAACAAATACCGTGATGAAATCATAAAGAGCATGGCCGAATTTTTCCCGTTCAACATAAAATTCAAGTCTGCCGAAGAACTTGATGATTCCGGGAAGGGCTTGTGTATGACGTGCAGGGCAATAGCGACATTAGGGAAGGTGATTGAAAGTGCTTGCGTTTAAGCACAACAGGGAATGCGACAGTAAATTATGGTTCGGTGAACTTGCCCTTAACGGGTTTGAACAGTTTATTTTCAACGATGAGGTAATGATGCCGCCTGTTTTTGAGACGTATGATGATTTTGTTGAACATTCATGGCCTGAGTTTGTGCAGGATAATTCGTACATGTGATAAGAGATAAAAGAATGCTTACACTTGGAATTGAAACGAGCTGTGATGATACGGGAGTTGCGTTAATCCGTAACGAACGCGAAGTGTTATGTGAATTTCTGTCGAGCCAGATAAAAGATCACTCAAGATTTGGCGGAGTTATACCTGAATTTGCAGCGAGGAAACATTTAGAGAATCTTCTGCCGTTAGTTGACACTGCTTTGAATGAGTGCGGTGTTAAAGGAAATGACATTGACCTGATTGCCGTAACGAGAGGGCCGGGATTAATGGGTTCGTTAATTGTCGGAGTGATGACGGCGAGGGCATTGTCTCAGGCTTGGGGAGTGCCTTTAATCGGAGTGAATCACCTTGAAGGCCATTTGTTTGCGCCGATGGTTGACGCTGAGGATTTAGAGCCTCCTTTTTTGTCGCTGATAGTTTCGGGGGGACACACCGAGATAATTCGTGTTGATGATTTCGGGAAGTATGAGCTTCTCGGACAGACTAGGGATGATGCAGCAGGCGAGGCTTACGACAAGGCAGCGAGGATTTTGGGACTCAAATATCCCGGAGGGCCTGAGATTGAGCGTCTTGCTGTTGAGGGTAACCCTAATGCGTTTGAGTTTCCTGTGCCGTTGAGGAACACAGATAAAGTTGAGTTCAGTTTCAGCGGATTGAAGACAGCGTTATTGTGGCAGGTGAAGAAGTTTGAGGCTGACGGAAGCGAATTGCCCGTGAATGATTTGTGCGCATCGTTCCAGAGGGCTGTAACTGACGCATTAATGTCGAAGGTGAGACTGGCGGTTAAGCAGACGGGCATAAGGAAGGTATCGGCTTCTGGAGGAGTTTCGGCGAACGGTGCATTGAGGGAGGCGCTGAGCAGCGCGAGAGAGTTCAGGGCATGGGTTCCGTCTAAAGGGAGGTGTACGGATAACGCGGTTATGATTGCTATGGCAGGGAGTAATGCTTGGTGCAGAGGCGTGAGGGACGGAGAGGTTTTGCCTGATCCTTCACTGCATGACATTATGATGTAAAATCATTAGAATGAGGGTTGACAAAGTGGATAATAACATAATTATAATAGACAGCAGACAGCAGACAGTACTACTTTGACTTTTTGAGGGTATTCGGTGCGTTAGCGGTTATAGTGTTGCATGTATCGGCATCAAAATATAATGTTCTCGATGTTTCTTCACTTGAATGGGCAGTAATAAATTTTTATGACGGTATAGTGCGTTGGGCAGTTCCGGTTTTTGTTATGATAAGCGGTGCGCTTTTCCTCAACAGAGATATTCCCCTCAAAAAAATCTACAACAAATACATTTTCAGGATACTCACAGCGTTTGTGTTTTGGTCATTCATGTACGCACTAGCTAATTACGTCAAGAACAGAGATGCAATAAAAGCTGTAGGACATTTCCTGCAGGGTCATTATCATCTTTGGTTCTTGTTCATGATAACAGGGCTGTATATGATACTCCCGTTTGTTAAAAAAATTGCCGAGTCAAAGTCTATGACAAAATATTTCCTTGTGATTGCCTTTTTCTTTGCGTTCCTGTTTCCTGAAATTATACATCTCATATCACTCTTCTCAGAAAAGTACAGTGAGTTCGCAGGTGATATATTAAAGAATTTTAATTTTCAGTTTGTGGGAGGCTTCACGGGGTATTTTCTTCTCGGTTATCTTCTGAACAGCACAGATATATCACGTAAAACTGAGCGCATAATTTACATTACAGGAATTATTGGTTTTATTACGACAGTGGTTATGTCTCTTTATGCTTCGCGGTTTAAGGGTGAGCCTTTTCACTTCTTAAGTAATCATAATGTCAATGTTATGTGCGAAGGGGCTGCAGTTTTTACGTTCTTCAAATCAAAATTCAACTTCTCCGCAAAATTCATCAGGACTTTATCGCAGTATAGCTTCGGGGCATATCTAGTTCATGCTGCTGTCATAATGCTCATGGGAAAATTAGGTCTCGATGCTTTAACGTTCAATCCTATCGTTTCCGTGCCTCTGATTTCAGTGATAGTGTTCGTGATTTCGTTCGCAATTTCTGCAGTTCTCAATCACATTCCAGTCCTGAAAAAGTACATAGTTTAACCGTGAACTGACCCTGTGAATCCTATCGAAAATTCACAGGGGTTATCTTCCTGAAAATTCCCCGTTGGTTTTCCTGATTGAACACTAATTTTTTTGGGTATAATTTACTTTTGTTCAGACCGTCTCATATTTACTCAATACATTTTTATTCAGAACGGGAGGTGAGCACAAAATGGCGGACAACCCTACAATCGCTGAGATAAAGACTGCTGAGACTCAAGCCGCTGATGCAATGCAGAAAGCTAAGGAAGACGCTGCAAAAAAACTTAACCGCGCAACTTCGGACGCAGAAAATTCCCTGAAGGAAGCACGTCAGTCAGCAGCCCGTCAGTTCCGCGACAAAATACGCAGAGCTGAAGAGGCTGCAGAAGCCAAAGCTAAGTCAATTCTCTCAAAGCGCGAAT
>JAFTBA010000188.1 GCA_017458545.1 Synergistaceae bacterium
GCCTTACGAACAGTACATGACAGGAGGAACGGCATTCATTGCCGAAAGTTTCAACAGAAAAATGAGGCATTACGGTTACGATGACTTAGGGTTTTGCAGGAGCGTCAATTATTCACAGGGCGCAAACGTCTTCAAAGTCTCCGGGAAATTCGAGAGCCTCAGTGAAATTTCATTCTACACTCTTAACAACAATGAGCGTTACGAGGCTCATGTATATCTTCACGGCGTTAATGCCCCTTTGAGTCCTGTTGACGGCGAATTAGCTGCTGGCGTTAAAGGTGAAATTGAGTACGCAGGTTATCACACAGTGAATCTCCCTGAGCCGTTAAAGTTGAAAGAAGGGGAATATTTTTCTGTTGTCGTTAAACTGTCTGGGGGTTACTTTCCTGTTGAGGCTAAAATCAAAAATTATTCCGAGAATGCCGAAGTCAATCGCGGTGAAAGTTATTTTTCACGGGACGGCAGGAAATGGACTGACGGCGTTAATATCGGGTGCAATGCCTGCGTAAAAGCGTTCAGCGTTTCAAGGATTTAGCGTCAAAAAAAATCCCCCTCACCAACAGGCAAAGGGGGACATAATTATTTTGCTTCACCTGCACAAATTACCCCTGCAAGCGACTCGGTTATCTCCTCAGCATCAACATGACACCCGTTCAAAAGTACCCTGCACGTCTCATCTTCGCCTTCAAGTTCGAGAATGACTTTCGCGTTCCCCCTCGAACTGTTCAGCGCACGCGCAAAATCCTTAACGTTAGGTATGACGTTCTCGCCTTTAAGCCTTACCGTAACGAACCTCTGTCCCTTCTCCTCAAGCTCGTCAATAGGTATGATCCTGTCGGGCAAAAACTGTCCTCTGTCATCAGTCTTACCCTCCATCACGCAGGCCATACCGTTAGCGATTGAGTCCTTAACGTTCTGCCACATAGCAGGGAATATCACTGCGTCAACGCTCCCCTCATCGTCCTCAAGCCTCAGTATACACATCTGGTCGCCTTTCTTAGTTGTTTTGTGAGTCATTCCCGAAATGATACCGCTTGTACAGGCTTTAACGTTCGCGCTTTTCCAGTCTGCCAAATCCTTAATCGTGCAGTTTGTGAACGATGAGAATTTTTCCTGATACGACTCGTAAGGATGTCCCGATATGTATAACCCAGTAACTTCCTTCTCGTATTCTAGCCTCGTGTGTTCGTCGAACTCAGGCACTTCGGGCATATCGGGTTCAGCGTTTACGGCTTCGTCTTCTTCCTCGCCTGAGTCAAACAGTGATAACTGACTCATTTTTTTTGCTGAATTAACGTTCTGTACAGCCTCCAAATATTTCGGGAGTGCATTGAGCAGCATGGCCCTGTTCTTCAGAATCTCATCGAACGCTCCTGCCTTGATTAAATTCTCGAACACTAACTTGTTCATCAGACTCATATCAACCCTCTTCATGAAATCCCAGAGTGATACAAACCTTCCGTTAGCCTCTCGCTCTTTCACTATCATTTCAACGGTGTTATGACCCATTCGCAGTACTGCACCCAGTCCGAAACGTATTACATCACCGACAGCCGTAAAATTTTCAGTTGACGAGTTAATATCGGGCGCAAGTACCTGAATACCGCTCCTCCTCACCTCAAGAACATAATGACCTAGTACTTCGCGTTTGGCTTTCATCTGACTCGAAAGGTATGCGGCCATGAACTCAACAGGATAATTAGCTTTGAGCCACGCTGTATCGTATGAGATTAAGGCATATGCTGCACTGTGCGACTTATTGAAACCGTAGCCCGCAAATTTCTCTATGTTGTCGAAAATTGCTGATGCTGTTTCGGGGTTAATATCATTTTTCTTTGCGCCCTCCAAAAATTTCGAGCGTTGTTCCTGCATAACCTCAACTTTCTTTTTACCCATTGCACGCCTGAGTAAATCGGCTTCACCGAGCGTGTAACCTGCCAAAACTGAAGCACTCTGCATTACCTGCTCCTGATAGAGAATGACCCCGTAAGTTTCTTTGAGTACGTTCTCAAGCAAAGGGTGAGGGTAAACAGGCTTAGTTCTTCCGTGTTTGCAGTCAATATACTGGTCAACCATTCCCGAATCCAACGGGCCCGGCCTGTACATTGCGAGCGCGGCAACTAAGTCCTCGAAACAGTCAATTTTCAGTTTACGCAACATTGCCCTGAAACCGTCGGCCTCAAGCTGGAACACTCCCATAGTATCGGCTTCCTGAAGTATCTTGAACGTTGCAGCGTCATTCATTTCATCATTGACTTTGTTCATGTCGGGAACGGGTTTGCCGTTAGCCTGAATATTTTTGAGTGCCTCATCAATTATTGAAAGAGTGCTTAACCCTAAGAAATCCATTTTCACGAGCCCTAATTTTTCGACAGGCTCCATCGTGAACTGCGTAACAACCTGTTCGGTCTCGGCAGTCTCCTTTGAAGTGCTGAGGCGTTTAACGGGAACAACATCGGTTATAGGCACAGGGGTAATTACTACACCTGCAGCGTGCTGTGAAGTATGCCTTGCGAGTCCCTCAATGTTACGCGCTTTGTCGATGATGTTATGTTTAACGGGGTCAGAGTCGTATTCGGCTTTGAGTTCGGGAGTCGTCTCTAACGCTTCTGTTAAGTTCTTGCAGGTTGAAGGTATTAACTTCGAGCTCCTGTCCATCAATGAGTAGTCAACACCTAAAGCCCTTCCAACATCTTTGACCGACTGACGGGCTTTCATTCTTCCGAAAGTTATAATCTGTGCAACATGATCGCTCCCGTAACGCTCGGAGATATAGCGGAGCAGTTCATCCCTTCCCTTGTCGGAAACGTCAGTGTCAATATCAGGCATTGAAATTCTTTCGGGGTTTAGGAATCTCTCGAACAGCAGGTTATAGCGCAGAGGGTCAAGCTCTGTTATTCTGAGACTCCAGGCAACGAGGCTTCCTGCTGCCGAACCTCTGCCGGGACCTATGGGAATGTTCCGGGATTTAGCTGCCTTAATTATTCCCGACACTATCAGGAAGTAATCAGAGAATCCCATTTGAGTTATGACTCCCAGTTCGTATTCGAGTCGTTTTGAGTACTCCTCAGGAATCTCAGTACCCCTCGCCTCAAAACGTGCCTTGAGTCCTTCACGTGCTTTTAGACGAAGGTCGTCATCAGCCGTCATACCTTCGGCCAAATCCAAATGGGGCAGAAGGTAATTGCCTGTCTTGAGTTCGAGCTTAACGTTACAGCGTTCGGCAATAGCTACGGTATTAGTGAGTGCTTCGGGAATTTCGCTCTCAAATTTAGCGTACATCTCTTCGGGAGTCATAAGGTAAAATTCGTTCTTCGTGAAACCGAAAGCATCATCATTAACATCGGCATGAGTGTTAATTTTGAGAAGTATCTTGTGCCAGTCGTAATCCTTAGCGTCAAGATAATGAGCGTCTCCCGTTGCAATTATCGGAATGCCTGTACGCTTAGAGATTTCAACGATGGCTTTGTTGACTGTGAGCTGTTCATCGAGGGTATTGGGCATGACTTCGAGGAAAAAATTATCTTTTCCCATTACAGTCCTGTAATACTCGGCGCATTCAACAGCAGCCTCCATATTCCCGGCAAGAATGAACTGCGGAATTTCGCCCGCAAGACATGCCGAACTCGCTATTATTCCCTCGTGGTAAGTCTCTAAAGTTTCGTGTTCGATTCTGGGCTTGTAGTAGAAGCCCTTAGTGTTAGCGATTGAGTTTAACTTGATGAGGTTATGCCAGCCCGTTTCGTTTTCAGCGAGCAGTAACAGGTGATTGAAACGCTTATTGACCCGTGAAGTTATGCCCGATGTATCAACGTATGCCTCACACCCGAGTATGGGTTTAACTCCGCGCGCTATGCAGTTCTCGTAGAACTCAACAGCTCCGAACATAACACCGTGATCCGTCATAGCTACGGCCTTAGTGTCCCAAGCCGAAACTTTTTCGGCAAGTGCCTTAGTGCGTATAGCTCCGTCCAAAAGGCTGTACTCAGTGTGAACGTGAAGATGTACGAAATCTTTGCTCATTGGTCAATACCTCCTCTGTATGCAGCATAGTTATCAGTCATCATTCATATCTTCCTCCTCAATTAAATTATCAGTATCGTCAGACTCAATACCTGTATCATCGCTCACGCTGTGTTTCATCACAATAACTTCAGGTTTAAGCCCTACACTCCTGAGACTGTTCACGAGGTCGCTGAAAACTGAAGGTGCCTGTTTGCTCTCATGCCCTTCAGGTTCGGGCATGGCCTGTTCGTTTTCAGTTTGTGCTGACGGAAATTTACGGGCTGACGGTTTAGCTTTGACTTCAACGGGCGATTGGGTCTCC
>JAFTBA010000189.1 GCA_017458545.1 Synergistaceae bacterium
GGTACTGAAGTAGTACAGACGCAGGACAGTATCGAAAATTTTTCCGACAAGATACGTGCAGGAAAGAAAGCCCAGAAGACAAAAGAGTTCATGATATGTGCCAGAATAGAGAGCCTTATACTTGAACGCGGACTTGAAGACGCGCTTGAGAGAGCATTTGCGTTTACTGACGCAGGAGCGGATGCAATCATGATGCACTCAAGGAAGAAAGAACCTGATGAGATATTCGCATTTCTTGAACGCTTCAGGGAGAGGAATAAGGTTACACCTGTAGTTCTCGTGCCTACGAGCTACAACTCAGTAACTGAGGAAGAATTTAAGACTCGCGGAGCAAACATCGTAATTTACGCCAATCACCTTATGAGGGCTGCTGTACCTGCGTATCAGCAGACAGCACGCACAATACTTGAAAATCACAGGTCATTGGAATGCGACAAATCATTAATGCCTTTCAGTGAAATAATCAGGCTTATACCTGAAGAGGCGTAAATATGCAGAAGATATTATCGGGCTATGACGCTCTCTCAGAGTATCTCAGCGGTGTAAATGCTGAAAGTGTTTTATTCGTTCATGGCCGTTCACTGGAAAAATTCACGGATTTAAGGTCATATTTGTCATTTCAGGGCGGAATACATTTTGAGGATTTCACTGGCTTCACCCCAAATCCTAAACTTGATGACGCAGAAAACGCAGTAAAGTACGCTGATAACTGTAATGTAATTTTAGCTGTCGGCGGAGGTTCGGCGATTGATACGGCCAAGTACGTCAAACTGAAATCACCTGATCTTCCGCTGATAGTTATACCGACAACCGCAGGTTCAGGGAGTGAGGCTACAAGGTTCGCAGTGCTTTACAAGGACGGCAGAAAGCTCTCAATTACTGATGATAGGATAATTCCTGACGCTGTAATGTTTGACCCTGAACTCCTGAAATATCTCCCTGAATATCACCGTAAATCCTCAGCACTTGATGCCATGAGTCATGCGCTTGAATCTTTCTGGTCAGTTAATGCAAATGATAAGAGCAGGGAATTTTCACGCGAAGCATTGTCATCAATTACGGGAATACTTGAGGATTATCCGTACTCGTATAATGCCGAAAGAATGCTGAAGAGTTCATATACAGCCGGAAGAGCGATAAATATTTCACAGACAACGGCAGGACACGCAATGTGTTACAAGATAACGGGAATATTCGGTACTGCTCACGGACACAGCGCAGCGATGTGCAACAGGGTGTTATTCCGATGGCTGTGCGACAACTCGGAACTTGATATTCTCAGTGATATAGCCTCGTCAATGGGGTGTGATTCGCCGTATGAGGCATCAGAAAAGTTTGAACGTATATTTTTCCGCCTGAATTTGAACATTCCTGAGGCATCGGGCAATGACATTGAAGCACTTACGAACTCGGTTAATCCCGAAAGACTGAAGAATTTTCCTGTTAACCTCGACACTGAAACAATCAGGAAGTTGTATTGTAAAATACTTAATGTTAAGGAGTGAAATTTGATTGGACGTTAAAATTTTTGCTGAAATTTTAGGAGCAGACTTTTTTACGGGAGTACCTGACAGTCAGCTCAAAGCACTTTGCGATTACCTCATGGGGACTTATGGCCTTAACCCTGAGCATCATGTTATAACAGCTAACGAGGGGAATGCTCTTGCATTGGCAACGGGGTATAATTTGGCGACAGGTAAAATTCCTGTTGTTTACATGCAAAACTCAGGACTCGGTAACATCGTCAACCCCTCAACGAGTCTCACAAATCCCAAAGTCTATAACATTCCTGTGATATTAGTTGTTGGCTGGAGAGGCGAACCCGGAGTACATGATGAGCCTCAGCATATATACCAGGGTGCCGTAACAAATGAACTCTTAGACCTTCTCGGAACAGAACATTTCACCTTGAGCAAAGATACTGAACGTGATGAACTGGAAGCCGTAATGATGAAGTTCCGCGAAATACTGAATGAAGGCCGTGATGTAGCGTTTGTTGTACGCAAAGGGGCATTGAGCTATGACGGAAAAGTAAATTACACCAACGATTACAGAATGGTGCGCGAAGAGATTATACGTCATATCATCTCAGTTTCCGGTGACGACCCTGTAATAAGCACTACAGGGAAAACAAGCCGTGAACTGTTTGAACTCAGAACGACTCACGAACGTGATTTTCTCACTGTCGGTTCAATGGGACATGCCTCATCTATAGCACTGGGGGCAGCATTACATAAACCTGACGTAAAAGTATGGTGTATAGACGGTGATGGAGCTGTGATAATGCACATGGGGGCGATGGCTGTAATAGGAAAGGCAGCACCTCATAATCTGGTTCACATTGTTGTGAATAATTCAGCTCATGAGAGTGTCGGGGGGTTACCTACAGCCGCAGGCAGCATAAACCTTCCTGCAATCGCTGAGGCATGCGGATATACTCAGGTTTTCAGTGTAAGTGATTACGATGAACTTGACGAGGCATTGAAGCGTGCTAAAGCGAATGATTGTCTTACGTTCATAGAGGCAAAATCGAAGATCGGTTCACGAGAAAATCTCGGCCGCCCTACAACTACAGCCCTTGAGAACATGAAAGCATTTTCAGGCTATGTAAGGAGCTTATAGTCTCAATCCCTGAGCTTCCTCGTTATTCTGAATATCACTGAGGCAAGTTTCTGTGTATCATGCCTTACGACTCTTCCTTCTTTGGGACTGTCGAACACCGATACTATACTTGCCTCAATATATTTGCATCCCATTCCGCGAATA
>JAFTBA010000190.1 GCA_017458545.1 Synergistaceae bacterium
ACCTTTGATTCTTGTTGAACCGAACTCAATACCGAGAGCAGTTTTGCCCTGAGCGATTAATGTTTTAGCGTCCATTGATTAACCCCTCGCTTTCAGTAACGAAAATTCCTGAGCTATATTCTCAGCTGAGAGTCCCATTTCCTTACGCACCGAATCGGAATCGCCAGACTCGCCGTAATGATTAACACCGAGCATTTTCACTTTGGGTAATGCTATACCTTCCTTCACCGCCTCAAGCATCATCACTGAGGCCATGCCCGTGTTGACGTTATGGTCTTCGACTGTGAGAACAGGCCCTGATTTAGCTGCTTCCCTGAGTGCTGACATATCAGGTGAAAGGGGGCATGATACTCCGTAAACAGCAACGTTAATTCCGTTATCCTTAGCGAGAATCTCAGCGGCTTTGAGAGCAATCTGTGCAGTGTAACCGAGAGCGAATATTGAGCCGTCAGTACCTTCGCGGAGTTTGTCGGCCTTACCGTAAGTGAACATGTAGCTGCCAGAATAGTATTTGAGTCCGTCAATCTTCGAGCGTCCTACGGCCATGCAGATGTCTCCGGGAGTCTTGAGCATCCATCTTGTAGCTCTGTCTGTCTGGTTAGGGTCAACGGGAACAACGAGCTTCCAGCCGAACATATTGCGCATGAGTCCTACGTAGTCAATACACTGATGTGTTTTGCCGTCCTCACCTACATCGAGTCCTACGTGAGTTAATACTGTCTTGTTACCTGCATGGTTAATGTCATTGAGTCTCTGCTGATTGTAAACCTCATCGACTCCGAAAACTCCGAACTCCGCCCATAACGATACGACACCTGCAATGCTTGCAGTACCTGAAGCGGTAGCAACAGAATGTTCCTGAATGCCAGACTGAACGTAATTATCGGGGCATTCATCGCGGAACTTGCCTGTCATAACTGAGGGTGCCAAATCGCAGTCAAACACTAAAATAGGAGTCCTTCCGTCTGTTTTGTAATTGCGTTTGCCTACATCAGCGAGTGCTTTACCGAATGCGCCTCTGTTGTCTGAGGCTTTTGCGCCCTCGTAATCGAACGGTGTACCTGTATCGAGTTCGGGAGCTTTGGGGAAATCGATTTTGCGTCCCCTGAAAGATGAGGGAGTCTTTCTGCGTTCGAGTGCTTTAGTGAGGGTGTCAGGGTTTCCGCCCAAGTGTGCAACGATTTTAGCGTAGTCATCTGCCGAGACGGGTTTGCCGTGATAATCGGGTATACCTTCCATAATGAGTCCGTCCTTGCCCATGATGGTCTTGCAGAGGAGTACTGTAGGTTTGCCGTTTGAACCTGCGTTTTTGAGGGCCTCATAGAGTTTTGCGAACGAATGCCCGTCAACCTCAACTGTTTCCCAGCCGTCAGCCTCCCAAAGTGCTTTGATGTTGCAGGGCATAATGTCGGGTCTTCTGCCTGAGAGCTGAATGTCGTTCCAGTCGATTAGTGCAACGAGTCCCGTTAAGTTTTCTTTGACGGCCATGCGCCTTGCCTCTGCCAACTGTCCTTTAGTCTGACCGCCGTCTCCCATGAGGACGTATACGCGGCCCTTATGACAGTTAGCTCTCTGGGCTAGTGCGAATCCGACTCCTGCTGAGAGTCCCTGTCCTAAATTACCTGTACCCCAGTCAATGCCGGGTATTTCGCGTTCAACATGCCCCTGAAACACTGAGCCTGTCTGCCTGAAATGAGCCATAGCCTCATCCCTGTCAATGAAGCCCCATTCAGCGAGAGTACCGTAAACACCTGCTGAAGTATGGCCGTGAGAGATTACGACATAGTCGCGTTTAACTTCATTGCAGTTTTCGGGGGTTAAGTCAGCGACTCCGTAAACCGACATGAACATCTCCATGCTTGAGAACGCTCCTGCAGGGTGTCCGCTTTTAGCCGCTGAAATCATGGTGAGTGCTGAAATTCTTGCAGACTTGGCCGATGATTCGAGGGCTGAAATTTCTTCCTGAGTTAATTTTTCCTTAGGGAACTTATGTATATCGGGTAATGCCATTTTTGTTTTGTAACCTCCTGAATATATTTGACTAGATGTGTCCGCAGCTGCCTATTACTTTCATGCGTCCTGTTACGTAACGTTTAACCTCTTCGATTCCGTAAGAGCCGTATTTTTTGGGATCAAAGACTCCCGGATTTTCCTGCATATATTTTTTGACACCGTAAGTGTAAGCTATACGCAGGTCAGTAGCATAATTGACTTTGCACATACCCATACTGACGCACTTAATGACCTGTTCATCGGGAACACCTGAAGTACCGTGAAGCACTAACGGTATATTGACAACCTCATGTATTTTTGCGAGAACGTCAAAACTGATTTGAGGTACTCCCTTGTAAACACCGTGAGCAGTTCCTACAGCAACGGCAAGAGAGTCGCACCCTGTACGTTCAACAAATTCGGCTGCTTCTTTAGGGTCAGTGTAAGGGTTATTGCCGCTGTTGACGAGTTCGTCCTCTTTGCCTCCAACGCGGCCCAGTTCGGCCTCAACAGGAATATTTATACATCCTGAGTGGCAGACATCAACGACTGATTTAGTGAGAGCAATATTCTCCTCAAAGGGCAGTTTGCTTCCGTCAATCATTATCGAAGTGTAACCCGTGTGAAACGCTTTGACGGCCATGCCGAAACTGTTGCCGTGATCCAAATGGCAAACTACCGGGACTGAGGCGCGTTTAGCGGCAGCGTTAATGTTTGCGAAATACATATCAGTTCCTGCGTATTTGACAGTGCCTGGAGTTGTCTGCATTATGACGGGAGAATGAGTTTCTTCTGCGGCATTGAGAACGGCAAGAACCATATCCATATTTTCGACATTGAACGCGCCGACAGCGTATTTGTTTTTCTGAGCGTCAATGAGAAGTTCTCTTGATGTTACGAGCAATCTGTTATCACACCTTTCAACTGTAAAGATTTATGCTTACTGCGTAATTGTAATCCTCGCACAACTGAACAACGCAGTCTTTAACGAGCGATGAGGCTTTGAGTTTGAGTTTGCCGTCTCTTACGCGCTGATATTGACGGGGCATATACTGTCTGAGCATACCCATAGGCACTTCAACGCTGTCAATGTTCACGAACAGCTTAGCGATTGCCGATTTGATTTCGGGCAGACTGAAGTAGTATCTGCATCTGTCGGAATAGCTGTATTTTCTTGCGAGGTATTTTTCATTGTCAGAACCGTGATAATGTTTAACCCAGTTTTTAGGATTAGCGAGCATTACGGCTTCGAGTGTGTCAATGAAATTAGCGCGCTGATTTTCGGGGATTAACTCGCTTTCAATCATGCTTAGTGCGAACAGTCCTTCCCTTAGTGCGAACGTTAATGCAGGGCCTACTTTGAGGATAGCGATACCGTCAGCGACCATTTCGCGTAATTTTTCTGGTGGCTGGTAATCGGTTGAATGACCCTCGAAAACGAAACCGGGATATTTTCTGAGCGTTGAAGTTAATTCTTTAGCTGCCTGCCTGTTGTAGAAGTGAATATCTTTGTCGCCGAACTCTACACCGGGCTGAACGACTACTGCTATAACGTCCTGCCATCTTTCTGAGATGCCGTGTTCCTCGAATTTCTTTTTGTAAGTCATCAGGGTAGTTTCGAAATCTTTAGGGCTTGTGACTCTGAGTCCTTCGTCTTCTTCCTGAGAGCCTCCTGGAATAGGTACTTCGCTTCCGATTATGTAAACGGGTCTTATTGCGTTTGGCTGTGTCCTCAATAATTCCTGATAAGCCTTTTCGCATTCTTCGAGCAATATTGCACCGCGTTCGGCTATAACGTCATCACTGAGTCTTTCGTTGAGGGGGTCATCAGCGAGTTTCATGCTAGTGTCGAGATGAATTTTCCTGAACCCTGCGAGAACACAGAGCCTTACGAGTTCGCGCGAATTGCTCATAGCCTGAGCCTCAGGGAGGTCAGACCAGACTAACGGCCCCATATGGTCTCCGCCCAAAATAATTTTGTCGCGGTCGAAATTAACCTTATCGGCAATCGCATAAACATAATCCCTGAAATCTGACGGTTTCATTCCCGTATAACCGCCGAACTGATTAATCTGGTTAGCAGTCCCTTCAATGAGTATAGGCGCGTCGAAACGTTTGCCCTGTTCGAGTACTGCCTCAATAGCGAGTTCGTTGGCGGTGCAGTATGACGGTATGCCTGAGTGAATGCCTGATTTCCTTCGTTCCGAAATGTTGAGTAACGGGTTTTTCAAGAGTTAAAGTCCTCCTTTAGCGATGATGTCTCTGATTGTATCAGGATTAATTTTGCCCTCCATCGGTCCGAAAGCTGCAGCGTTTAACGCACCTGCGGCAGCCCCCATTTTAGCGGCATCAGCGAGTGATTTGCCCTCAGCGAGTCCGCAGATGAACGCGGCATCGTAACTGTCTCCTGCGCCTGTAGCGTCAAGCTGTGTAACTTTGTAGATAGGCTGTTCGACTTCGAGACCGTTGCGTGTGTAAATCTTTGAGCCTTTCGAGCCGTTTTTGAGTACTAGGATTTCGAGCGAGGGGTTAGCGAACACTGAGTTTATTGCCTCGTCAATGTTATCTTTTCCCGTAAACATTTTGAGTTCTGAGACACCTGGCATTAGGATTGCCGAACTCATGAAAACTTCCTGTAACATATTGAGGACAGCTTTATCTTTCATCATTTCGAGTCTGACGTTAGGGTCGAAAGATATTTTTACGCCGTGAGATTTCATCATGTTCATAGTTTTAATGATTTCGCGGGCGAAATTAACATCAGCCATTAACGAACAGCCCATTATGTGCATGAAACGGGTATCCTCGAAGCCCGACATATTTTCTGGAGCTTTTGCTTTAACGCAGGGTGAGTTATCCATGTAGAAGAGGAATTTTCTTTCGCCGTCAGCAAAATACGTAACGAAAGCTATTCCGGTATGACCGTCTTCCGGAATGATTACCCTGCTGATGTCGACACCGTCATGTTTGAGACGGCGCATGATATTTTCGCCGAAGTCGTCATTACCAACACCGCTGATTATTGCTGTTGAATGTCCGAGTCTTGCGGCAGTACTGATGAAGATTCCCGGAGCACCGCTAGGGAAAGGCCCTCTGAAGTAATCCGATTCGTAAAGGGGTATATCTTCTTTAGGTCTCATAATTTCGACGAGAAGCTCACCCATAATTACAATTTCTGCCATGATGAAATATCACTCCTTAGAACTTTGAGGAAAAAATTACGAGAGTTTTGTCCTGTAATGATTTATGGATAATATTTTACGTGAAAAGTGTACTATAAGGTGCTTGAAATGTAAAACGCTTAATGCGGAGGAGGGGACTTGAACCCCTACGTCTGAGACACCGGATCCTAAGTCCGGCGCGTCTGCCGTTCCGCCACCTCCGCAGAGATTAGAGACGGGGTATATTGTATCATGCTGCCGAATGTTATTAGACGACAGCGACACCAAGAGATTTAGCCAGACTGCGGATTGAGTCTTCAGCGAGTCGGCTATACTTGGCAATTTTCTCCAGAGGCATACCGTCTTTGAGCATATCGGAAGCTACACGCTCGTTGGTCTCATTAATGCCGTCTTGTCTTAGGGCGGCAAACTCATTTTTGAAAATTCTCGCTATCACATCTTTCATAGCTTCATCCTCCTCTAATTCTTTGTCCAATTTCCTGTTGATACCTAAACATATCCTTATTACTGTACCGGCATTTGCTTTGACATTTCCGTCCTTACTGGTTACGGCCTTTCCTGCGTAATTAAGAAATGTATCTTTCGTGCAGCCACTTGCAAGCAGTTTCAAACCTTCGTATTCATCGGCTGGAAGTCTTGATGAAACTATGATTTGAACCTTCAGGTCGATTTTACCGTGAATACGATAAATACCGGGATGTTGTTCTTCAACTATATAGCCTCTTTTTTTGAGAGCTTTAATCAGTTCTCTTGGATAAGAATGACGAACTAATGTCAGAGTTATATTATCTATCGGCAGTTCGTCAACTTTCCTGTTATAACCCTTGTATATGAAACTATATGCCACTGCCTTATAAAAATCATCAATGGACAACCCGTCATCAGGAGATTTGTATTCAAACAAATTAACAGCCTCAAAAAATTCCCCTATCGGGTCAGTCAAAATAACTCCTGAATTTTTCTTGATGATTAGGAAATCCAA
>JAFTBA010000191.1 GCA_017458545.1 Synergistaceae bacterium
AATGAAGATATTGATGAGGTTAAGGCCGTATGTCTTGAGATAGCCGAATGCCTCAGTGCTAAAAAGTAATCTTGAGGTTTGAGAGTCCCGGTCTTAGAGATGAGGCCGGGACTCTTTTGTTTGAAGGTATTTCAGTAACACAGAGGCTTCAAGGGACTGCATATATATATATATATTCGTGTGTGTCATTCATCTCAGTAAAAAAAAACAGGCGGAGAATCCTCAGACCTCCGTCTGTCAAAAACCTTATGCAGGGTTATGCTTTCTTCTTTGCTGCAGGAAGGGCTTTCCTTGCGGGTGAGCTCTTCTTGGCAGTGCCCTCTTCTCCAATGTGGAACTGTGAGAGTGATTCGGTTATGCTCTCGACCAATCCTGTCTGGTCAACTGCTCCCTGTGCGGCTCTCTCAGCGATTAACGCTGTCTCGTCCATATCGTTCTTGATGCTCTCAAGGTGTTCGAGTATCTCTGTCGTTGCTTTCGTAACGTTATCGATTCCTGCGGCGATTTCACGGCTTGAAGCTGCCTGTTCCTGAGCGACTGCGGCAATGTTCTGAATCCTGTCGTTCGCCTTGTCAATCTGTCCGATTGCCTCAGCAAGCGAATCCTGTGCGCCGTTAGCCTTCTCGGTCGTCTCGTCAAGCAGTACTGCTGTCTCATCGCTCGATGTCTTCGTCTCCCTCGCTGCCTCCTGTAACGTCTCAATAAGTCCTCTGACGTTCTCAGCTGCGCGGCTCGAATCCTCAGCAAGTTTCCTTACCGATTCGGCAACAACTGCAAATCCGCGTCCTGCTTCGCCTGCTCTTGCTGCTTCGATGGCGGCGTTGAGCGCAAGAAGGTTCGTCTGATCTGCTATTGATGTGATTTCGCCGATGAACTCGCTTATCTTGTTGACGCTCTCGACAAGTTCCTGAAGTTTGATTCCGCTTTCCTTCGTCTTCTTCTGAAGGATTACGATGTTAGCGATTGCCTCTTTAACCGTGTCTACGGCATTACCGGTTACGGTGGTCATGTTAGAGATGAACTCGGCGCAGTCAGTTGCTGCCTGTGCACTCGTCATTGAAGCCGCTGACATTTCCTCAGTACCTGCGTTCGATTCCTGAAGCGATGATGAGTTGTTCTCCATGAGCTTGACGACGTTTGAAACGCTCGAACGCACGTTGTTGGCGTAGTCGAGGTTCTTGCCTGCGTCTTCTTTCATTGCGCCTGCCTTGTCGTGGCTCTCAACGGCAAGTCCGCGAATGGCCCCGATTGCCGTGCTTAACGCCGCGAACATTTCCGTCAGTGCATCGCCTAAGTGTCCTAACTCATCTTTGCCCTCATAATGGAAATCTCCGCGAGTGATTGACATATCGCCGTCCCTTGCGTTTCCGCAAAGCTCAACGACTCTGCCCAGAGGTGTTGAGATTGACTTAGCGATGTAGAGCGCGATACCGATACCGATAACTATTGCTGCGGCTGCGAGGCTGATTACGAGCGTCATAGTGCTTCCGAGCGAGTCATATGCACCCTGTGAAAGCTCAACTATTCTATGGGTACCTGCGTCAGTAATCTTGTTCGAGATAGTAACAAGGCTCAGTCCGTCAGCAAGAAGTGCAGCGAACGCCGGTTCAGTCTGTGTGAACGATGTGAGTACGTCATTAAATCCGTTCTTCAGCGTCGTGAATGTGCTGCGTCCCTGAGACATGAGGTCTTTGACTTCCTTGAAACGCGAGCCCTCATAGAATCTGTTGTACTGATTCTCACCGTTCACTAACTGCTGAACTATATCGTTCATCATCTTAGCGTCTCTGGTATCGAGTGCTACGGCGTAATTCCTGGCTGTTACGGCAAACGCTGTCGTAAGGGCTTCGGCCTGCCTTATGCGGTTAATGTCGGTCTCGAAATCATGACCTTCAAGATTCGTCTTGAGGCTGTCCAGTGTAATCTGGTACTGCATGTTGACGATGCTTGTGAGGAGTTCGATCATCTTGTCGATTTCCTTGTTGAGCGTTGCGGAAACTGTACGCTTAGTGCGAATCATCTGGAATGCTTTGTTAGCTGTTGACTCTGCATTGCGGAGTATGCGCTCCATTTCGGGGAGGTTCTCGGACAAAGTTACCAGTGAAGCATCCTGAGCATACATTTGTTTTCCTTTTTCTATGAGTGTCCGCAGACCCGTAAAGAAGTTTGTGAGTCTGTCAATATCCTCATCGCTTTCAGAGAATTTTAAGTCTCTGACACAAGCCCTTATCCAGCTGATCTGGTTAGTGAGTTCAACAGCGAGTTTGACAGTATTGTCAACTACCTTCTGAAGGTAAGCAACATCCGTCTGAACGGCTGAAATGCTCGTCCATGAGAAGAACACCGCAACTCCGAAAAGCGCAAGGACAATCCCGAAGCCTATCGTGAGTTTGCCCGTAATCTTGAAATTGTTTAACATGAAAACTAATCTCTCCTAAATATTGAAATATAAATGTAAACAGAAAGAATGAAGACTTAAAAACTGCAACCCTATTAGCGCGACTTTACGTTACAATCATTCAGGGGCAATCCCCTCCTTAGCCATGAGCCACGAAAGAGCTGCAAAAGTCTTCGAGTCCCGTATTTTACCTTCACGGATGAATGTCGGTATGTCATTGAGTGAAATTTCGCACACCGAAACATTTTCGTCCTCGTCCTGCGTGAGTGAGGATTTTGTGAGTCCTTCAGCAAGATACAGTGTGAAAAGTTCCGTACAGAATCCCGGTGATGCATAGAACTCACCTATTCTGTGGAGCTTCGAGGCTTTGACGTTGAGTTCTTCCTGCATTTCGCGTTCGGCGGCCTGTGAAGGGTCTTCGCCTTTTTCGATGAGGCCGGCACAGATTTCGAGTGTTTCCTCATGGACTGCATACCTGTACTGTCTTACGAGCAGTACTGTTTTGCGGTCAGTGAAGACCAGCATACCTACAGCAGGTTTGTGTTCAACTACTTCTCTGGAGGCATGATGACCTGACGGTGTGAGGACTTCATCACAGCGCACGCTGAGGATTTTTCCGTCAAAGATTCTGTTTTCCTTAACGCAGACTTCTTCAATGTTGGATTTCTTTTCTTGCGGCATAAAAACACCTGCCCTTTTCTGTTTGCTGAATTTTGCCTAATTATAGCGCATATCCTCAAAGTTTACATAATGAATCTGATTTTGTTGAACATGAACACATGCACTACAGGTTTATTATCTTAACACTTCTTTTGTCTTAATGGCTTATAATTACGTCAAAAAAATTATTATGAAAAAGGGTGTGAAATATTTTGATAGCCGATAACATTCTCCTTCCTGCCCTGTACGAAAAACATAACCGCAGAAAAAATTACAGGCGCAGCGGAAAAGGTCTAATGAAATTCATTCTTTTAATCTTTGTTGTACTCGTAATATCGCTCGTTCTTTTCTCATTCGCCGACATAGGCGGCAACATTGCCCTCAGTATCGCAAAAAAATTCCTGAGCGATAACTACAGAATTGAACTCACTGCCGAAAAAATTACAGGCAATCCGTTCAAAGGTTATACGCTGCACAACTTCGGGCTCAAAGATCAGGCCAAAAATCAAAACATTTTCTCAGCAGGTTTCCTCTCAGCACGTATCAATCTCACCGCCTTACTGACGGCTAATCTCAGACTCGCTGAAGTAGCTTTGGGCGGCATAAGCATGGACGTTGACACTTTCGTCACCACAGTAAGAAACTTAGAATTGCCTTCACCTTCAACGTCAACGCCAAAAACTTCGCGCGAATCTTTCGGCGTAACTCCTGCATTTGCCGACACAGATAACCCCGAAACACTCCCTGAAATTCCCGTTGACCGTTTCAGCATTAAGGACAGTCATTTCACATCAGCTTTCGGAGTGTTCGACGTAAACGAAATAGGTGCTGACGTTAAGAATCTTGACGTTGATGTTGACGGAAGCATTAACGGCCTTCCCGTTAAAGGCAAAATTGATATGGGAGAGTCCGCAGGTTTAACGGCTGCCAATACTGCCGAATTATTTTTCGGGACAGGCAAGCTGTTAGCGACAGGAGGACTCATTAACGGCAGCTTGGACTTCCACGCTTCAGCTGAGGATTTCGACCTGAAGGAAATAACTGCGTTATACCCTTCATTGCTGAAAGCTCAGGATTTTGACGGCAAAACGGATTTCACGGCAGACATTACAGGCGCGGTTGACAATCCTAAATTCAAAGGCTCAATCGATTACAAAGGCACTAAGATTTACGGCTACCCTGTTGAACGCGCAAGCGCAAACATCGGTTACTCAGATTACCGCGTATCACTCAGTAACATTCAGGCAAGTGCTTTCAACGTTCCCGTTCAGGGCGAAATAGCAGCAGCAGCACGGCCAAATCAGCCCGTTTCAGTAATGGTTAAACTTGACGGAAGTGAGGCTAATCTTAACGGCCTCGACAAAATTTTAGGCATTCCCGAACTCAAAGCGTTAAGCGGCAAAGTCTCACTCTTTAACGTCAACATCAGCGGCCCTGTTAATGCTTTAAGCGGTCTGGTAAACTTCAACTCTCCTAAGATTGCTTATGACGGAAGAGCTTTGACGAACATTCGCGCTCAGATGAAACTCACTCAGAGTGATACGGCACGTGTTGACGGGAAATTTACTTTTGAGGGAGCTAACGGTTATTTGAACGGCAGTATAGCTTCTCTTCTGACTGCACCCGACATGAATTTAACCGCTAAAATCGCTGAGCTCGATGTCAAACGAATCGAAAATATGATTCCTGACGCTCCGCAATACGGATTGGCAGGAAAAATTACGGCCTCTGTTACCGTTAAAGGCACTGCATTAAATCCTAAAGTAACAGGCTCGTTAAACAGCCCTGAGTTTTCGGGATGGGGTCAGAAAATCACTAAGCCCGTGATAAATTTTTCGTTTGCCAATAAGACGCTGACCCTCAGCAAAACTGAAGGCACTATTAACGGTATGCCCATCAACGTCAGCGGAACAGTCTCACCGTTACCGTCCCAGAATCCTAATCTCAACATCAACGCTACCATAACGATGACACCTTCGGCACTGAAAGACTACGTTCCCGACATCGGCCAATATAACCTCAAAGGCAGTATCAACGCAGGACTCAAAGTTCAGGGCAGTGCGAACAATCCTTCAGTTAATCTGCTGGCCTCATCACCTAACCTTCAGGCTATGGACATGATTAACGCTAAGGATATTGAGCTTACTACTGCGCTGAACGGCGACCTCTCGAAACTCGAACGCATTAAAGTCAACGCGTCAGCAAAATCAATAACAGCAAGCGGCATGACATTCTCAGGAGTTAAGGCCGATATTGCCAAGAACGGCGATACTATAGCTCTTTCGGCATTGAGTGCTAAGAGCGGTTCGGGAACTGTAACGGGTGAAGGTACTGCATCAGTTTCAGGGAAATCACCGCTTAATTTCGGCTTTAATTTCAACAACTTAGAGCTTGCACCGTTAGCAGCCTCATCAGGAATTAACCTCAAGGGGAATTTATCGGGCGTTCTCAAAATATCAGGCCAGAACTCTAACCCTTCAATCAGTCTTAATGCTAACGTTCCTTCACTTAATGCTGCAGGTTTCGCTCTGAATAATTTTGTTGCTGATGTTTCGGGCAGCATGAGCAGTATCAATCTGAAGAACGTTAAAGCATCTGTTGAAGGTTCTGAGGTTACTGCAACGGGAACGGTTCAGGTAACGCCGTCATTGAAACTCAACATCAACATTAACGGCAGTAACATCAACCTTGCACAGCTCCTTAAAGATTACCCCGAGATGAAAGGGAAGCTGACGGGAATCGCAGGTTTAACGTTCAACGTAACCGGCAATGACAAAGGCATAACGGGTAAAGGTTCGTTGACCTCGAAAACATTGCAGGCATTCGGACTGAAGATGAGTGATGTTAATTTGCCGCTGTCGTATTCGGGAGTAACGTTCTCATCATCCGGAGGGACTGCGAAACTTTACGGAGGTACGGCCAAGAACGTATTAACGTTTAACACTTCAACGATGAAGTTCACTGATGACATTAACGTAAACGGTATTGACGTGAACGGATTGATTCAGGATTTATCGGGCGGTCTCGAAGGTAAAATTACCGGAAAGGGCAAGCTGATGTTTAAGGTCAACGGCTCAGTGAAAGACAAAGTATCATATTCAGGTAACGGAGCTTTCACGATGGGTAAGGGAGCTATAACGGGTTTCAAATGGGTGGACTTAATCACGAGGATACACAAGTCATCAAACGGTTTAGGTTATGCGAGCGTTAATGCACCGTTGACGCTTCAGACGGGCAAGTTAATCATTAAGGCAGGAGCAATCGCCAACGCTAACCCTAATGATGCTCTGTACAGTTATGCGAAATTTTCTAAGGACGGTGCAGTAAATTTCGGAGGAAAGGACATAACGATGAACTTTCCGATTGAGGCGAATGTCAACTATCAGTTAATCAATGCGATTCAGGGAGGCACTAAGGGAGGAATTGAGTCGCTGCTGAAAGGCGGAGTGTCAGGATTTGAGGACAGTGTTAAGGCGTTTTTGAGCGGAGGGATGACTGAGGCGAGGAAGACTGCTTCAACGGGTGATTTCAGGACTGTAACGCTTAGGGTTCACGGTAAACCGGAGTCGTTAGCGGTCTCGGATTTCAGAATCGGTGAGTCCCAGACTCAAACGCAGACTCAACAGAATCAGACTCAACAGCAGCCTCAGAAACCTCAGGAGACTAAACAGCCGACTCAGCCTCAGCAGAAGAAACAGGAATCGATAGAGGACAAGATAACCGATAAGGTAATGGAGACTCTGAAACTCAAGCCGTCGAATCAAAATCAGAATCAAACTCCGACTCAGGGTCAGCAGCCGACTCAATCGGTAACACCTACACAGCCTCAGACGACGAGACAAAAGGTTGAGGACAAAGTGAAGGAAGAACTTGAGAAGGGAATACGCAAAGGATTAGGGGGTTTATTCGGAAGATGAGGTTATTGAGTGATCCTGTTAGACTGCTGCTTACGATACCGGCATTAATATGGGCATTATCGTTCC
>JAFTBA010000029.1 GCA_017458545.1 Synergistaceae bacterium
CGAGGCCCTGTTCGTTAGCAAACGTTGCGAGTGCTACCCTGTAAAGCGGAATGCTCACGCCGTTAGTGTATGAGCCTGTAACAGTACCGTTAGCGGCAATCGAGTAGTTCTTGAGAATATCCATAGTGTAGCCGTCCTGATAGACAGGTTTTGTTGTTGTCTCGGAAGCGAACTGAGTTACTCCGAGAAGGACATCGCCTCCCTGACCTACACCGCCTCCGAAATTAAGGGTTACTGTGCTGTTAGGCTGACCGTTGAGGCTGAAAGGTAATGTGATTGCGACTTCTGCGTTCTGAGTGCTTCTGAGTGCACCGTCAGCGATTGCGTTGTCAATTCTTCCCGAGCCGTCGAACTTAATTTCGCCTGATTTAGGTTCTGGTACGATGTTCGAGATTATATCGTTGCCAGACTCGTCCTGCTCAACGATGAACGCTTCCCATCTCCAGCGGTTTTCAGTAACTTTCTTGTACGTAACTTCGAGGGTGTGAGTGTTGCCATTGTCGTCATAGATTGTTGCTTTCGTTGCGTGGTAACCGCCCTGTGCCGATGCGCCTATCGGTGTCCATGAGCCGAGCTGGTCAGTAGGACTTGGGTCATCGAGGGTCTGGGCTACCATGAAATTAATAGCGTCGGATTTAGTGCCTGCACTTGTCGAGGCAGCCGGTACTATCTGGAAATTAGGACCTACTCCGCCCTCTGTGAGTATACGGAATCCGAGAGGCGCGTTAGTGTTATTCGTCTCGTCCCATTCAACGCTGTCGAATGAACCGTCAGCATTGAAGAAGACATTGGCCTCAAGTTTGTGCATTGACTTTGACAAATCGGGTACCGTACCGTCCTGAATCTGCGTTGCAGTACCTGCTGAAGGATCGTCTCCGTTACTGTAGCCGTAGTACCAAAGAGTCATCTTAGACATAGTTTTTCCCAGACTTGACGGCTCGGACTGAGTAACATCACTCTCGTGAAATTCAACAATGAAGTTGAACTCCTGCTGAACATTCTCAGTACCTTCATCTCCTGCGCTCGCAGTTGCGATTGAGGGTGCGCCTGACAGAGTGAAATTAGTGTAGTCCATCTTGCCTTTAACGTCATAGGTGAATACCGTCTGGCCTATTTTGAGATTTGAGACCGCTCCGCTCTCTATGTCCGCCACAAGTCCTGCACTGGTAGAGCTTCCGTCAAACGTTATGTTACGCATTTTCATTACCCCTGTATCATCGTCATACTGAGCTACGAAATACTGAGGAGGGGTCTGACCGGGAAACTGGTAGACAGCAGCGTAATTTCTGTTAAGTTCATCTTGACTTAATGAAGGATACTCATGCCCCGTGCTGCCGTTATACACTGCACCTGTGGCAATGTTTATCCAGCCTACAAGACCGTTATCACCGATATTAGCTGAGGGGCTAGCTGCATCGTATCCTGTATCTGTCGGATTCTCCACCATGTAGGGAAGGGTCAGATTAGGAAGCCCTGTAGTTTCATCTATATTTGTCATGTCGAACGTAAGAGCTGTAGTTTCACCGCCGTTGACAAATGAGAACGCAAGGTAATTTATTCCTGTATCAGTCGCATTGGCTGTAGCATCAAAACTGGTCTGGATACTCAGGTCATAGTCCGTTCCGTTCATCGGGATTTTCGCTGCTCCTCCGTTGAGGCCTTTAGCACCTGCAACGGCGTTAAACGGCAAATCAGCGAACCCGTACGACAGGAAATTGCTGCTCCTGCTGTCAAGGTTGCACTGATAATCGACTCTCGTAGTAGCATGAGCATCAATCTTCTGTCCCAAAGGAATATTTACCGTTGAGAG
>JAFTBA010000030.1 GCA_017458545.1 Synergistaceae bacterium
GCAGCGGCACAGGGAGTGTACAACAGGCTGAACACCAGCAGTGAAGCAGCTGAGACCGATGACAATACGGAGTTCACGTTGTCCCCGAAAAGCACCTGAAGACTCGAAACAACGCTCTCCTTAGCGAGGAAACCGCTTATCAGTGAGGTGCATATCCTCCAATCTCCCAACCCTAACGGCTTGAACAACGGTACAAATAACCCTGATAACGCTGCTAAAATACTTTCATCGGAGCTTTCAGCCAAATTAAACTGTAAATCGAAGCTCTGCAAAAACCATATCACTACCGTTGCTATAAATATCACTGAGAACGCACGCTGTATGAAATCCTTAGCCTTCTCCCACAAAAGCATTAACACGTTCCTCGCTCCGGGCATCCTGTAATTAGGCAGCTCCATTACAAACGGTACTGCTTCACCCTTAAACAACGTGTTCTTGTACAGGAGTGCTACCAAAATTCCTATTACTATTCCCAAAAGATAAAGCCCCGTCATAATCAGACCGTCATACTCAGGGAAAAATGCGTCAACAAAAAACGCATATATCGGCAATTTAGCCGTGCAGCTCATGAACGGCGTGAGCAGTATCGTCATTCGTCTGTCGCGTTCACTGGGAAGAGTTCTTGTTGACATTACTGCAGGAACTGTACACCCGAAACCTATTAACATCGGAACTATGCTCCTACCCGAAAGCCCGATTTTACGCAGCAG
Source organism: Synergistaceae bacterium (assembly GCA_017458545.1). Taxonomy (GTDB): domain Bacteria; phylum Synergistota; class Synergistia; order Synergistales; family Aminobacteriaceae; genus JAFUXM01. The sequence continues at coordinate 711 of JAFTBA010000030.1, forward strand.
CTTGTCCATGAAAAATGCTACCCTCGCAGTGTAACCCGTATCTTCAAGTATCGACAGAAAAAAGAAAAGAGTAATTATTATCGGCAGGAATGACAATACACTCCCTATTCCTGCGAAAATTCCGCCCGTTATGAACTGATGAAGTACCTCATTAACTCCTGCATTCGTCAGAAATACATCAGTGTATTCCGTGAAACCGTCAATCCATCCTTCAAGAATATCCTGAAAATACGCCCCTATAACATCAAATGTCAGCCAGAATATTCCTGCCATCACTGCTATAAATAACGGTATCGCAGTATATTTACCCGTTAAAATGCTGTCGAGCTTCTGACTCCTTAAATGTTCTCTGCTTTCTTTGGGTTTAACCACTGACTGGGAACATACCTTTTGAATGAATGAGAACCTCATATCGGCCATAGCAGCATTACGGTCTAAACCGCGTTCTTTTTCCATCTGTACGATTATGTGTTCGAGCGTTTCGAGTTCATTCTGTTCAAGATTGAGCCGCCTAAGGGTTAAAGGGTCGTTCTCAATTACTTTGCACGCTGCGAATCTTAACGGTAAACCTGCGCGTTCGGCATGATCCTGAATGAGGTGTGATATTGCGTGAATAGCTCTGTGAACAGCACCGTTATGATCGTTTTCGCCGCAGAAATCGTAGCGTGAAGGTTTTTCCTGATACTTAGCGATGTGAACGGCGTGATTAACGAGTTCGTCAACACCTTCATTCTTGAGTGCCGATATAGGTACTACAGGTACACCCAGCAATGACTCCATACGGTTAATGTCAACAGTACCTCCGTTGCCGCTCAATTCGTCCATCATGTTAAGAGCAATGACTGTAGGGATTTGCATTTCAAGTATCTGAACGGTAAGGTAGAGATTACGTTCAATATTTGTTGCGTCAACGATATTGATTACTGCTTTGGGTTTATCGTTGAGAATGAAGTTGCGCGAAACTATTTCCTCACCGCTGTACGGGGACATTGAGTATATGCCGGGAAGGTCAGTAATGAGAGTATCCGGGTGTCCGCGAATTACACCGTCTTTTCTGTCGACAGTAACTCCCGGGAAATTTCCGACTCTCTGCGATGCACCTGTGAGCTGATTAAAGAGAGTAGTTTTGCCTGAGTTCTGATTGCCTGCCAGAGCGAACGTCAAAAGTGTTCCATCAGGAAGGGGATTAGCTTCGCTCTCAATGTGATACTTGCCTTCCTCACCGAGTCCCGGGTGTTCAATGGCTGTGTGAAGAGCTGAGATGAAATTTTCGGCGACTTCAGTATCGCGCGAAGGGGTAACAGTAATTCGTGAAGCGTCCTCAGCTCTTAATGTGAGTTCATAGTCATGTATCCTGAACTCTAAGGGATCGCCCATAGGTGCGGAACGTATCATTTTGAGTCTTGCGCCGGGTATTATTCCCATGTCCAGCAGGTGCTGACGTAAATGCCCTGTTCCACCGACCGTCTCTATTACTGCGGATTTACCTGCTTCAAGTTCTTCGAGTGTCAATTATAAGTGTCTCCTTTGTATTCGTGATTGTTATATGATATTACAATATACCAAAAGGAGGCATTAACAGGCAATCAAATGGAAAAATTCGACACCCTCATAATCGGCGGAGGCCCTGCAGGATTAATGGCAGCAATAAGAGCTTCATCGCTAGGTCAAAAAGTAGCAATCGCCGAAAAGAATCATTCACTCGGCGAAAAATTACTCCTTTCAGGCAAAGGACGCTGCAATTTCACAAATGCTGAGACCGATATGGACGTATTCATTTCGCGTTACGGCCAAAACGGAAAATTCCTTTACTCTGCATTCAGCAAGTTCGGCCCTCTCAGAACACGCGAATACTTCAGCTCAATAGGCGTTAAATTCATCGAGGAACGCGGCAAACGTATCTTCCCCAAAGAAGGA
>JAFTBA010000031.1 GCA_017458545.1 Synergistaceae bacterium
CATATGATGATCCAGTACTGCAGCGTGAACTGATGAAGCAATTTTAGCGGCACAACTGGGTTTAGCACCGTCGCAGACAATTCCGCCAACGTTAGCGAGTGTGTTAGTGATTGTGCGTCCTATGCTCGCGTAATCACCGCCTGCCATATAGGTTATTGCAGCACCTGCACCAGAAGCAGCACTCACAGCTCCGCAGAAAGCAGACAGTGAACCTATGTAGTGCTTAATGTAAACTGCAACGAGATTGCTGACGGCTAATGCCCTGTAGAGTTTTGAGCGTGAGATCCTCCAACGTTCGGCGTATTCAACAACAGGAAGCGTAACAGTGATACCCTGATTACCGCTGCCCGAGTTGATGATTACGGGAAGAGGACAGCCGCTCATACGTGCATCGCTTCCTGCCGCAGCTCTGGCACAAGCACAGGTACGTACGTCATCGCCCCAAGTTTCAATCATAGTCTTACCGATACAGGCACCCCATTTGTTGTCGAGACCTTCCTGAGAGATTCTGACATTGTAATCTATCTGGCGTTCAAAAATTTCCTTAACGTCAGAAATTTCAAGACCGTCAGCAAAATCAATAATCCCTTTTAACGTCATCATGCTTTTTTCGGCTGAATGTTCAGCAGTGGGATTAACGGTTACTTTTTCGGGGACGTTCCCGCTGATGGTATTATCATCGAGTTTCATCAGGGTAATATTGGTATGGAAGTTTTCGATTCTGACGAGCGATTTGTGTTTAAGGCTCTCCATCGTAACCTCAATGTAAAGATTCGGAACGTTCTCGGCCAAAGAAACATCACAGATTTTTTGCTGAACAAGCCGTTTAGTTTCGGCTCTTGCTTCGGGTGTAACATCGGCTATTACTTCGAGTTGACGCAGCGGATTGCCTCCTACAGCTCCGAGAACTGCAGCGGCTTCAATACCTTTCTGACCGCCTGAGTTGGGGACTGTAACGCCTTTAACGTTCTTGATGATGTTGCCTGAACATGAGACGTGAATGTGTGTCAAAGGGTCTGAGCCTAAGAGTGATTTTGCTTTTGCTGAGGCGTAAGCTATGGCAATGGGTTCGGTACAGCCCATAGCAGGGACTAATTCTTCGCGCAGAATTGAAACGTAATTTTCGTATTGCTCTCGTGAAATCATAAGGGTAATTTACCTTTCGTAATTTGTTTTTATGCAATTATATATAAATTTTTGACGTAATGCCCCTCACACAATACCTTCCATGCCGTTAGCTTTCAGGTACTTAACTGCCTCTCTTACTTCCTGCGATGCTCCCCGTCTCGTAACAAACAGTGCATCAGGTGTATCAACCACAATAATATCGTTCACCTCATTCAGCACCGTTAATTTCCCTCTCGAATGCACAAAACAGTTACTGCTCTCAAGTATTACTGCCTTACCCTCAACAACGTTTCTTCGTTCGTCGCATTCCATAACATCGTCATGCAGTGCGTCCCATGATCCTACGTCAGACCACCCTGAATTAACCAGCGGAACAACTGCTACATGTTCAGCATGTTCCATTACGGCATTATCGAACGATATATTTTTTGCTGACGGGAAATTCTCCCTCATCTTCCCGTCAACGGCAAGCGAATACAATTCGGGATTGGCATGTTCCAGTTCGCGGTATAAACTTTTGGGAGTGAAGATGAATATTCCTCCGTTCCAAAGATAAACACCTTCGGCCAAATACTTTTGAGCAGTCCGCAAATCAGGTTTCTCAACGAATGCTTCAGCCTCATAATACCCGCTGCCTAATTCACTGCCCTGTTTAATATACCCGAAACCGGTCTCAGGTCTGACGGGTGCAATCCCAAGCGTAGCGATATACCCTTCATCAGCAGCTTTAATCCCCGTCTTTAATGCCTCAGTGAAAACTTTAGTGTTCCTTATGAAAGCATCGCTCGGTACAACAATCATAACGTCATCATCATTCGCGCCCTGACGCTTTGACTCCTCAGCCGCCAACAGAATCGCAGGTGCAGTTCCTCTCGCAAAAGGCTCTTCAATGATGAAACCTTCAGGAATATTATCATCGCCGAAAATTTCAC
>JAFTBA010000192.1 GCA_017458545.1 Synergistaceae bacterium
AACGCCCCAGTGAAATCCAGAACGCTCTCACGCAAAACATCAGGCTGTAATTTTCCCGGCATAAGTTATTCATCTCCTCTGAATATACGTACTAATTTAGTTCCGCCCCTTTCGAGTCCCAAAAGCGAAGGACGGCTTATGTCTCTTTCGGGAATTTCGTAAACTTTCACACGGCCAAGTGCTTTAGTCCATTCCCTTGCGTGAAAATCCCTGAGAGTCGCAGGGTTCATTGCCCCCGTCTGAATGATGTAAACGTCAAGGCTCTCAGCGTTCCTCAAAACTCTCTCGACACCGTAAGGAGCAACAGCACTCCCGAAACGCAGCGGTACAGCGTCCTCCGCAATGTTAATTCCTCCAGCAAGCTCAATCAGTTTCGCAGCCCATGAGTCCCGTGAACATGTATGAAGTTCTCTAGATGTTGCCTCAAGAAATACATGAGGACGGTTTGATTTTGGTGCTGACGATTCGATGAGGGCTAATGCTGAGTCGAGTCTGTTAATTGCCGATTGAGGGTCGAGATTAAGTTCACGCGATAAAGTCATGAGGTATTCGCGGAAATTATCCCATGCAGGAGGATCTATGCTTATTATTTTGACACCTGCCCGTCTGAGAACGTCATAGAGATTAGGATTAAGCCTTTCGGCAAACGGACGTGTTACAACAGTATCGGGTCTTAACGCTAAGAGTCTTTCAGCTCCTGAACGCACAGATAATCTCGGAAGTTGAGGGAGCAAATCGTTGTCATCATTTTCTGAGAGGGCAATAAGAATCTTACTGCCTCCCAAAGCGTAAATGTTATCGGAATGTCCGGGATAAAGCGAAATTACCCTTAACGCTTCAGCATTAACGGGGCATATCGTCATCATTAACATTAAAATTAACAGGGCAAAGCGCGCCACATTAAATCGTTCCTTTCGTCATTATGGTAAGAGATAAATTTTGTTCCGTATAATCCGCTCAGAACATCAGCAGAAATTTTACAGCCGTTTGAGATTAATACCCCGTTTTTCAGAGCAATATAGTAATCCGAAAACGACAGCGACAAATTAATATCATGAACTGCAGCTATAACCGTTCTTCCCCCGTCGGCAAGAGTCCTCAGAACAGCGAATACCCTTGCAGCTCTGTCGGGGTCTAACGAACTTGTAGGCTCATCGAGAAGTAATGTTGAAGTTTCCTGAGCGAGTCCGCAAGCTATGAAAGCTGTTTGGCGTTCACCGTCCGAAAGAGTCATTATGTCGCGTTCAAGAAGATGTGTTATCCCTAAAATTTCCGCTGAACGTTCAATAATGGTTATGTCGTTACGTGTTAAGCGCGAGAATAACCCCCTGTAAGGCAGCCTGCCCATAGCGATAATTTCACGGACGCTGAAGGGGTAAGAGGGCTTTAAGTTTTTGTCGCTGAGTACGGCACTGACTGTACGGGCAAATTCGCGGCGTTTAAGGGTACTCACTTCACGGCCTTGAAGGGTGAGGCTGCCTGAGTAACCTTTCAACCCTGCGAGTACACGAAGCAACGTTGATTTACCCGAACCGTTAGGGCCTATGATTGAGATGAGGCCGTGAGGAATTTGGAGGGATAAATTTTTGAGGACGGGGTCTGAAATTTTATCCCAGCCTGCACAGAGATTTTTGAGGGAGTAAGTCAACGGCAATTCTCAGTGAGTTTCAACAAGTGGGCTTTGAGATACTCATAACGTTCTTTCTTCTCAGTCCTGCGGAAATGAATCTCCCTTGACTGCTCAGGGTTACCCGTGTAACTCAGAGCTTCACCCTCAAACTGTTCGCTGGTTAAATCGAAGACGTAACCGTTGACTTCGTTGTAGCAGTGGAAGTTTGAGTCACCTCTGGGGATTCCGAAGACCTTTCCGCCGAAAATGTCCTGTGCTAAGAATGATGTTATTGCGCACTGGCCTAATGTAGGGTTTGAGGGAGTCCATTGATCGCGGAGTCTTGGAGTGCATGAGTATTCGCACCAGACTTTGAGGAGAGCGTCATAGAGATTGCAGGGGGTAATGATACCTGAGTATTCTGTGTTGACGGCGCGGATTTTGTCGGAGTTCTGCCAGCCGTAAAAATTATAAGTCAAAATAAAAACCTTCTTTACAATTATAATTATAAAAATCCAGTTAGGAGTGATTATACGTGAAAAAATTTTTTGTGCTTATCATGTTTCTTATGCTTACGGTGAAAAGTGCTGAGTCGTTGCCTGAACGTTACGATTTGAGGGATTACGGACGAATTACGAGTGTTAAGAATCAGGGAAAATTAGCTGCATGTGGAACGTTCGCATCGCTCGGAGCAATGGAAAGCAATTACCTTACACAGGGGCTTGGCAAAGCTACGGATTTGTCGGAAATGCACCTTGTGTATTACGGTTACGGTCACTCAGGAACGATGACTGAAAAGAGTTTTACTCCGACATACAGCAGTGAGACTTTTGCAACTGTAGCTTTCTGCGCGAGACTTGCGGGCCCTGCACTTGAACAAAACATGAAGTATTCAGACAAACTCAAGAGCGTTGGACGTTCGGCAGCTAAGAAGTTACCCGAAGACTACAAACGTCCTATGAGACTTAGGGAAGCATATTTCCTTTCGAGCTACGATCCTTATGACGCTATTGACATTGATACAAGAAAGAAATTAATCATGAAACACGGTGCAATCGTTGTCGGGTATTACAGCGACATCAAGAAATATCACAGAACCGAGAATTATTATACTTACTTTAATAATTCTCAGAGAAGAACGCATGAAGTCCTGCTTGCAGGGTGGGACGATAATTTTTCGCGCGATAATTTCAATCCTAAGCCCAAAAACAACGGTGCATGGCTGGTCAAAAATTCATGGGGTACTGACTGGGGAGATAAGGGATATTTCTGGATGTCCTATGAGCAGATGCTTTACGGCGGTACGGCTTTCATTGTTGAGAAAGATAACCCTAAGCTCAAGCATTACGGATATGATGATTTAGGATATTGCAATACGTTGAAGTGTACATGGGGAGCAAATATCTTTAAGATTGAGGGCAAAAGCGAGTCGCTGAAGGAAGCTGCGTTTTACACAACGCATAATGATACTGCCTGTGAGATTTCGGTTTACGATTTAGGAGACAGCAGTCCTGCTTCGCCGGTGTCAGGAAAATTGATTTCCGGAGTGAAATATACAGCTGAAATTGCAGGGTATCACACTGTAAATCTTCCTGAAGTTATACCGATGAAGGAAGGACAGTTTTTCTCGATAATACTGAACGTGAACAGGGGAACTATTCCTGTTGAGGCTAAACGAAACAGGCATTCCGAAAATGCAGTCGCTAATAAGGGAGAGAGTTATTTTTCCGAGAATGGTACAAGCTGGGAAGACGGGATAACTATAATCGGAGGCAGTAATGCCTGCATAAAAGCCTTTACGATTACAAAATGAAAGGTTGATTACGCCGTGAAGAAAGTATTTGCGATTTTTCTTACTTTCCTGCTTATGAGCGAGGCTGAAGCCCTCCCTTCACGTTACGACCTACGCGAACTTGGCCGAATTACCCCGGTAAAGCATCAGGGCATACCCGGTCCGTGCTGGTCATTCGCGGCACTGGGTGCAATGGAGTCGAACTGGCTGACTCAGGGTCTAGGCAAAACCCATGACCTCTCCGAATTGCAGACGGCATTTTACGCTTACCGCGACCCTGACGGAAAACGCAATTTCACCTCTCACATCAAATCCGGAACGTTAAGCCTCGAAGGTCAGGTATTCATT
>JAFTBA010000193.1 GCA_017458545.1 Synergistaceae bacterium
CTTGCCTTAACCTTGAAGATTTTGCCGAACTCCGCATCGTAGTACTGTAAAAGCTCATAGATGTAAGCCGTACCCGTCATTATGATTTTGAGGTTCATTTTTATCGGGGACGGCCTCAATGAAGCAACGGGTAAAGCTCCGTACTGTTCGCCTAAATTTTCGATTGACGCTTCGCCGGTTCTGAGTATACGTTTGACCGACTCCCAAGCCATGAAATTCATCAGTACTTTTTCAGCGTCAAGCACTAAGAATCCTCCGTTGGCTTTGTGGAATGCTCCTGCTAAAATTCTCCTGAAGTCCGTATACAGATAGCCCTGATGACTCTCGTACTCGACTCTTCCAGAAAGGTTGTAGTAAGTCGGGTTAGTCTCCCAGATTACGGGCGCGCCCTGTGAGGGGTCATTGCTCACGAACAAATTTGCCTGATAACGCGTGAAATCAACTTCTGCGTTTTCGTCTCTTGCAGCCGTAACGAATGCTCCGAAATTCTCAATGACATCATCTGTCATAGCGTCAAACCATTTCATGAGTGCTTCATTCTCGGAATATTTGCCTCTGAGTTCGTCCATGCAAGGGGCTATAGCTGTTCGGCAAATTTCAGCGTCAAGTTTGCTGAGTTTCTCTTTGAGTGCTTTCTCCATGTTACGGATCTCGCGCATTCCTGAGAGGGTTCGCTGTGAAATTTTCTCACTTGCTGCCTGATACTTTTTCTGTTTCTTGTCATCGAGTGCCTCATACTCTTCGGGCTTCATCTCGCGGATAATTTCGTTACCCTGTTCGTCCTTGTCCTTAATGAGCGGAATGTTGACGAAACCCTGAGGAGTACGTTTGAGGCTGAAATGTTCGCGCTCTGCTTTAGCTTTGAGCCTGTCCATTATTGCCCCTGCTTTTTCCTGAAACTCTTTAACGTGTTTGGCCTTAGCATCTTCGTACTGACTCTGTTCAAACGCACGGCTTATTACGGTCTTCAAATCTTTCAGGAGTTCATCGAGGTCATCGGATAATTTTTTTCCTTTTCCTGCTGATACTGAGACTGCTAAAGGTTCTCCCGGTTTAGCGAAGTTGTAGAGGTATAACCAGTCATCGGGAGCAGGGAGTGAGGCAGCCATAGTTCTGAGTCGTTCGAGGACGTAACTTGTTCTGCCGCTTCCCGGCTGGCCCACAACGAAAATGTTATAGCCGCGTCCGTCAACAGCTAATCCGAACTCCATAGCCTCAAATGCTCTCTGCTGACCGATTAACGGTTCAGGTCTTCGGGGTTTGGTTAAAGGTATATCGTTAGTACTTGAAATTTTCCAGCTCCCTGACGGTTTAACCCGTTTGAGTTTGTCGGGAGCGATTCTGTTTTTAGTTACTGTGGTCAAATTAATCTCCTTATTCTGTTATTCTGCTAAACATTTGTTTGCCGCTAACGTTTCAATTATCGACTGATCATCAGCCTCAAGAAGTATACTGCTCATCCTGTCGTACTCAGCATAGCCGCCTAACGTATCGAGAACGAAAGTAACATATTCCCTTTCTTTTTCTTCAAACCTGTTGGACAGAAGCCCGAAAAGTATAGTCCCTCTTGTGAACCATTTATCTAACTTTTCTGAGGCTGATATTGCATCGTAGAACATCAGCGCAAATCCGAAATCTTCATTTTCATCTTCATCATCATCATTCGGTGCCTCGTAGTAGCCCAGCATATAGAACGGTACATCAGGCGACAACATCAGAGCGTCCCAGAACATATTAGCGCAAACAGCCTGATTTTTTCCGGGAGCAGTCATCCACGCGGCTATGAGTCTCGAATAAGCCCATGCCAAATCATGTGACTCATCTCTCATTGTCAACGCTAAAACCTTCTGCCATTCTTTAAGCTCAATCAGTATGCGGTAATGCAATGCTTTAATGTCATCGGTATCACCTATAGTATCAGGATCATCGTTTTCTTCTGCAATCTTCATAGCGGCCTCACAGCATGAGAGAGCATCATCGTATTTTTTTGTTACGAAATACGTGAATGCCAGCCTGTGATAAACAGAGAACTTCAGCATATTCCTTTCATCGTCATCAGGGGGATTGCCTTCGCTGATGGATTTAAGCGCACGTTTGAGAATGCCTGAGCGGTCGTTATCATTTTCAGTGTTATCGGCCAAGATTAACAGTGCTTCGGGGTATTCGGGTGAAATTGCGAGAACCTGACGCGCTAATTCTCTTGCGCGGTTTTCGTCATCACTTTCCCATGCCATATTGATTAAACGGTTTATTTTTCTGTTATTGCTGTTCATGATTAATCCACGTCCCATTGTCCGCTGTTATTGTTGTTATTATTTTCAGGCGGTGTAGATTCGTTATTGGTGCCGGTCGAAGTATCACGCATTGATGTAGTCTCGGAAGCCGCAGCATCACGTCCTCCGTCATTGCCGTAAGTCTTGAGGCTGTCAATAACGACTCTGCCTCCCCAAATGAGTCCCCATTGTCTTGCGAGGTCAGCAACTTCTAAGGGTTCACCGCCGTAAAGATAAGCGTTGTTTCTGTGTAATTCCGACGCTATCCACGGGCCTAAACGCCTCAGCATTTGCCAAGTATATTCGCCGGCATTAGGTTCAAACCTTCTCCATCTGTCGCCCAGCCAAATGTAAACTCCTGGTCTGTGAGTGTTCCATGCGATTATAGTGTTTACGGAACGGTCGTAGAGCCAGCCCATACGGTTGCAGTTAGTGTTGCGTATTCTGAGAAATTCGGGGCTGTCGAGTCTCCTTCCCCAGCTCCAAACTGCTGCAATCCTTGCCAGTCCGGGAACGCTTGAAGGTACTACCGAACCTACGAGAATATTAGTAGGCATTATTGCGCCGTCGAGTCCTATTTGACCGTAGACCCATCTGTTTTCGGCGATCTGTGCTACCGGGAAACCGTCAAATGTTGCGTACCATCCTGCAGGCAAATCATGAGGCTTCCATATCTCGAAGTTCATTGCGTAAGCCCTCTGGTAAGCAGACATAACAGCTCCCGAATAAGACCTAGCACCGTGAAGAACGACTCCGCCTCTCCTGTATTCAAGGCGTTCGGCTGACTCACTTGCTGTAGGAGCGTAAGCATTTGAACACAACACACACATTAATATAATCATTGCTTCAGCTTTCCGCATCATTTAAGTTTTTTTCTTCCTTTCAAATTTTTTGAATGACTGCTCATTATGTTGACGGGAGATTTTTTTTCACATTATAGCAAAGAAAAAGCCCCCTGCTTATGTTAAGGGAGCTTTTTGTGTTTTAATGCCTGTTGAAATTTTTGAGCCTCATCACCGGCAGCAATATCAATCCCAAAATTAACGGGAACGATTCGCAGCCTCCTCCCCCTCCTGATGACCCATAACCCGGAAGACCTGTTGATGAGGACGGATTAATGACTCTGATACCGAACTCCCTTGTTGAAGACCTGTACGACTCATGTGAAGCCGTTACGTAAAACGAGAAATTCCCGACAACTGAAGGTATACCCGAAATCACTCCGTCAGAACTCAGAGTCAATCCCGGCGGCAGCAGTCCTCCCGAATGAGTCCACACAGCACTCTCAGGAACAGCTATCAGCTCAGAACGGTAACTTTCACCTATTCTGCCGCTTGGAAGCACGATTGTTTTTATGTCAACTGATTCGGAGTAAACAGGAGTCGGGCTTATCGGCGATGCTGTTACGGTCAAAGTAAAATCCTTACTCACCGACATTATAGGTGTCAGCGTTGAAGCAACTTCCCTCAGAGCCGTAAGACCAAGTGAAAACTTATAGCGTCCTGCCGAAGGCGTAATCCCCGAAATGACTCCGTCAGCCGAAAGCGTGAATCCGTTAGGCAGTTCACCGCTGACAACATCCCATCGTTTAACGAATCCTGAAGGAACATCGCATGAAATAATTTCAGAGTAATAAGTGTTTGCCGCTGCAGGGGGTAATGTGTCAGTTACTATGCTTATGGTTGCGGTTATTCCTGTTACTGTGAGGGTGATATTTTTTGTTACTGAACTGACGCTGACGTTTTCGGCCGTAACTCCGAGAGTGAAAACATATTCGCCTACCTCATCAACATAACCCGAAATATTCCCTGTAGATTCGTTGATTGACAGTCCTACGGGGAAATCACCGCTAACGATTGACCACACGAATTGTGCGTTCGATAAATCAATGCTTGCTGCACTGACAGAGGGCCGGAAGTCGATAAAATCTCCTGCATTGACGTAAATATCATCGGCATTGATACTCATTAACGGCTTAACGTTGAGCCTGTAAGTTTTGCTGATGTTATGCTCGCCGTAATTAGCTGTCAGTGTGAACGAATAACTCCCTGTTACAGACGGAATACCTGAGAGATATATTGTCGAACCGTTAAGCACAGGATTAAGCCATGAAGGTATAGGACTCAGGTCAATAGTTACCGGAATGCTCATCTCGATAACTGATGTATAACGTTCCATTTCGTTTGCAGTGTCGAGAACCGATTGAGTGATAAAGTAAAATGTATCTGCAGCATTCTTGGTACAGCCCGTATCCTGATTACGCATTCCGTGTTCATTAACGCCTATGCCGTAAGCCGAACCGCTGTAAGTATTGCCGCTGATGTTAGCCGAGTTTCCGTAGTGGTTATGAATCTCACCTACAACACCTCCCTGATTACCTGCCGAACCTCTTACTGCCGAACGCGAGTCGTTGCCCTCAACATAACCCAGTTCAAGGAGTCCTGCTATGCCTCCTGATGCTCTTGAGTCTGCTGAGACTACACCGCCGAGAACGTCATTATCCCTGAGTGTTCCGCCGGCACTGAGCAGACCTGCTACACCTCCTGCGAGGACGCTGCCGCTTATCCTTGTGTCATCGCCTACGGTGTTGTCAGAGAGAATGCCGCCGTAAGCAGTACCTGTAATACCTCCTGCAGTGTATTCGCTTTTTACTTCTCCGCCCTCGAACTCACAATAAGATATTGTCGGTGTATCGTCATTTGTTGAGAGGTCGCCGACCTCAATAAAACCTGCTATTCCTCCTGCTGATTTAGAACGTTCGCTTTCCGAATTACCGTTAGCTGTTATGACGGAGTAATGGTGAACTGTACAGCCTCTTATTTTTCCGCCTGACATTGCGCCGACAATGCCTCCTGCGTAGGAAAAGAAATCTTCAGCATTTGCAGTAACGTTTCCGCTGAAATCACAGCTTATTATTTCGCCTCCGCTCATGTTAGCGGCAATGCCTCCTGCGTGCATGAGGTGTAATTCGAATTCCTCGTCTCCGAGAATTACAGTTGTCTCAATATCGCCTGAGAACGTACAGTTTTCGATTCGTCCTGAAATTAAGTTAGAGACTATTCCTGCAGGAAGATAACCTCCTGCATAACCTCCCACGTGAAGATTTTTGACTGCGTAACCGTCAGCAGTATTGATATAACCGAAGGGTGCGCGGTCATACGAAAGGAGATTCTCATCAGTATCATCGAGCGGAAGAATCTTGATGAAAATCGTATGGCCTCTTCCGTCAAAATGTCCCGTAAAAGGACTGTCAGCCATACCTACAGGAGCTGAGTGTGTATGACCTGTAATCTGAATGTCATTCGAGAGGGCGTAATATTTTCCGGAGCCGTCACTGTTATTGTTGACTCTTCTGCGGAAATATCCGAAATCCGCCTGATCTGCGATGATGTAAGGGTCATTCTC
>JAFTBA010000194.1 GCA_017458545.1 Synergistaceae bacterium
TAGGTCATGCAGCAGAGAATCGCAAAGTTCAACCGTATCCTGAAGATTCGAGAGGACAGCCGCCGAAATGAGCAGGCCGTCCTAGCCTCTGAACGCAGTGAGGAGCGTGCAGTAATGGAACATCTGACTCAGTTAGAGGGCGAAAAGGCTCAGGCAATCCGCGACTTTGGCAGCGCAGGTACTCAGACAGTTTCAGCAACGGATTTGTGGTTTCAGCGTCAGTTTATAGACGCAATCAACAACGATATTTCACGCGGCCAAAACTCACTTGCTGAAGTCAGGGGCAGAATAGTTGAAACTGAAGCAAGACTCGTTGAGAAGCACAGGGACGTTAAAATTATGGAGACTTACATAGGACACTTAAAGGAAGCGGATTTTCAGGAACAATTAGGAATAGAACAAAATGAATTGGATGATGTAGCGACAATGCAGTTTTCACGGAAAGGAGATAATTAATTCATCATGGGACCTAATTTCTCAAGCATTTCAAGAGTTTTAACACGTATAGACGAAATTAACAGCAGACTTTACCCTGATTTTCAGCAGACACAGCCGCTCAAGAGCAAATTTGTTGATGTACTTAACGACGTTGAAAAAGCCAAACGAACCTCACGCAGTAAAAGTAATATTTCGGGCAAAACAAATTATGACGAACTCAAAGACGTAATCAATGAGTGTGCCGAAAAATATAACATAGACCAGGAATTAATACGGGCAATGATTCAGGTTGAATCGGGCTGGACGACCGATGCAGTTTCAAACAAAGGTGCTCAGGGTTTAATGCAGTTAATGCCCCGTACAGCAGCAATGCTAGGAGTTGAAGACCCTTTCGACCCTGTTCAGAATATTGAGGGGGGCGTAAGGTACATATCAGATCTCACCGATAAATACAGAGGAGACATTGAGAAAGCTCTTGCGGCATACAACGCCGGTCCTGCAAGAGTTGATTCGGGTAATATTCCTGAAGTTTCAAAGCGTTACGTGAAAAATATAATGTCAATTTACCGCAGATTAAGAGAGGTGGGCTAACATGGCCGAAGAACGTACAGCAGCTAATAATACTCCTCAGGGAGATACACCGCCGGCCCCTTCACCCGTAAGGCGCAAGAAAAAAAAGAAAGGTATGGGGAAATTCACATTTTTTTTATGGATGCTTCTTTTAGGTTTGGGAACTGCTGTAGGAATGCACCTGAGCGGAATTTGGGACGGCCGTCCGATTTTCTGGGAAACTATTCCGAAAATACCTTATTTCGGGCCTCAACTTGCTGAATTTTTCCAGGTCCCTGAATTTTACGCACTTACCGCTGAGGAACGCAGAGCCGTTGAGCTTGAACAGTGGCAGAGAAGACTCGACGCTCTCGAACGTTCAATGGAGAGCCGTGATGTTGCAAGACTGGAAGTTTACGAACGCAGAGAACTTGCACTTGTTGAACTTTCGAGGGATTTGGCGCGCAAACAGAGAAGACTAAGGGCTATGGAAGAGACTCAGAACGCCGATGCTAACGCTAATGCTCCAACTGAGTCGGAACAGGAACTTATGAATCAGGTAGCCCGTACTTATCAGGACATGTCAGCACGTAATGCAGCAGCAGTTGTTGAACAGTTGAGGGATGCTATGGCTGTTGAACTGCTGATGAGACTGCCTAATGACGCGAGAGCCTCAATTATGGGCAAAATAAAGCCGACAAAAGCAGCTAGGATAACCGAGTTAATGGCTCATCCTCAGCAAAGATAATTTCAGGAGGATTTATTATGAGAATGCCGTCAGAAATATTTTCATTTCTTCAGTCGCAGGTTAATTTACAGGCAGCAGCCCATCAGCAGAATATTTCACAGGAGGAACTGAGCGGATATAAAAACGGAGTTTTTGACGCTCTGATGTCCGAGTACTCATTACAGAAAAATAATCAGAATGTTAATGTTAATCTTGATACCCTTAATCCCGAAAGCACACGGCAGCTTCTGACTTTCACAGGCGGCAGCGTAAAGTCAATTCCGTTAATGACGGTGAATTTTTCTGACGGTTCATCAGAGTCAGTGAATGAATCTGACAAACAGATTACAGAGGACGTTCAGCCCTCAAAGCAGTTAAGAGAGTCGGGCAAATGGACTGATATTTTTTCGGGTAATAAGAGGCTCAATAATGTTCCAGTTAAGAGGACTGAGAACGTTGTTATTCAGAATGATTTTGACGAGGGAGTTTATGCTGTTGCAGACCATGCAGGTGATTTTGTTGATACTGATGTTCCTGCCGAAAACGCAATGCCCCGTCCTGAAACAGAAAACTCCGTGAACGTTCAGCCTGAGACTCAAATTCAGCCTCAAAATGATAACCCTGATAACATAGTCATTGAGCATGAAACTGATACAGTACCCGAAAGCACTCTCAAGCCCTCAGAGCCTGCAGAACGTTCAGAGACAGAGTCGCCTGTTACCGATAAGGCCAAGCCCGAAGTGCCTGAGCCTGACCCCAAGCATGAGACTGTAACCCCTGAACGCACCCCTGAACTTGAGACACGCGAACACGAATCGGCAATGGCAGCAACTCCCGAAAACGATAAAGCCGAACCTGACCCTGAACCCGAAGCCGTTAAGCCCGAAATTTCAGAAACTCATGAGCCTGTTGAGACCGACGGAAAACAGCTTAACCCCGAAACCTCGAAGACAGCAAAGACAGAATCAGACGGTTCAGATGAATCTCAGACGCTCAAACCGTCCGAACATGATTCGGCCAAGTCTGACAACGTTAAGCACGACACTCCTAAGACTGAAACGAAGACACGCATTAAGCCCGAACAGCCGAAAAATGCTTCTGTTACTGAGCGTTTCGACGTGAACAAACCTGAAACCAAACCTGAAACTGACCCCGAGCCTATAAACCTCGAACCTGAGCGCGATGACATAAGCACTGAGATTAACATTAACGCTGAGACTCCTGACACCCCTGCCAGCCATGAACCTTCACGCAAAATTGAGTCCTCAAATTTTACCGTGAATGATTCGCGCACTGAGACCGAACCGCGTGAAGATACTGCCGTTGAAATCCGCGAAGTTACCCCTGACAACATCATCGTCTCAGGACTCGCAGCCTCACAGGTAAACCCTCAGCCCTCAACGGACGAAGCCCCGTTACACGATGAACCCGACTCCCCTTCCCCTAAAACTTCAGGGAACGTTCATGCGCGGTCAACGAGAAAATCTCAGGCCGTGAATCAGACTGCCATTGACGGAACGCAGGCAGATTCCCACGAAACTGCACGGACGACTCAGAACTCAGAGCCTGATACCGAAGCCATTAACCGCGAAACAGACGCACCCGAAACACAGCACTCAGTTGTTCCCGAAAAGAACACCGCAGAATCTTCAGCGTCAGCACCGAAAAACAACGTCAGAGTTTCAGCGTCATCAGCCCGTAATGCAGGGACTCCCGAAAGGAGTTCAGGGACATTGCGGAGGACTGAAGCACATACTGATTTCAGGACATTTTTTGACGGGGTAATTGGGAACAGACGCACAGCTTCACGGGTAAACGCTCAGCCTTTGAGTCTGAGAACTGACACTTACGATTCAACGGGCATTCAGTCTCAGGCACACACAATGCGTAACGGTATTGTGAACGTTGTGAGATTCATACGTGCTGACGGAGTGCATAAGGCTAATATTGTTATTGACCCTCCAGCACTGGGGAGAATCTCTGTTGAACTCTCATCCGGGACTGCAGGAGTTGAAGCGTCCGTTAAAGTAGCGAGCGAGCAAATCCGACAAATAGTGCAGAATCAGATAATTCAGCTCAGGGATAATCTGCTGCAGCAGGGAGTACAGGTTTCGGAGTTTACGGTAGACGTTCAGCAGGATAATACGGGGCAGGGTAATAATCCCGGCGGACGTGAACAGAATCAGGGAGGAACTTACGGCTTTAGTGGTACTGACGCAGACGATGAGACCGAAGATTTCAGGATTGACCTTGAGGAAGGGCTGTTATACTGGGTAGCATAAGCATAAATAAAGGAGGTAACATAATGGCGGTAACAGATGTAAATTCATACACAAATCTTGCTAATATAACTACGACACCGACAACTAACACTAACAGTTCAAGCAGCACATCGGCCGTAACGAGTGCAACTAATGACACTCTCGGCAAGGACGCTTTTCTTAAACTGTTAATAGCCGAACTGTCTAATCA
The DNA here is from genome assembly GCA_017458545.1 of Synergistaceae bacterium. Taxonomy (GTDB): domain Bacteria; phylum Synergistota; class Synergistia; order Synergistales; family Aminobacteriaceae; genus JAFUXM01. The sequence goes on from JAFTBA010000194.1 coordinate 4,187, forward strand.
GGACCCTATGAATCCTATGGAGGACAGGGAATTTATCTCTCAGATGGCTACGTTCTCAAGCCTTGAGCAGATGCAGAACATGAACAGTACCTTAACGGGCATGGCCGAAGCCAACAAGTTCAACGCCGTGCAGTATATCGGGAAGGCTATAGCATTTACAGCTGATGACGGTGAACAATCTGTGCAGAAAGTGGCGGTTGTGAATCATGTATGGTTTGACCCTAAAGAAGGTACGATACTTGATACGACAGAAGGCGAAGTGCCTCTCGAAAAAGTTGAAGGCGTTTCGGTAATAAGTTAGAATAAAAAAAAGAAAAAAATTGCTCTCATGGACGAGACTCGGCAGGAAGGATGCGCGCCCGGAGTAAAGCACTAAATTACAGACACACGTAAAATTTCACATCAGGAGGGAAACACAGTAAATGTTAAGATCATTAATGACAGCGGTAACAGGTGTTCGCGCTCACCAGACGATGCTCGACGTGACGGGTAACAACATATCCAACGCAAACACGACAGGTTTCAAGAAAGATAACACGATATTTGCGGATTTAATGTATCAGGCAAGCAAGTACGCTGCGAGTGCTGACGGTTCACGCGGAGGAATTAACCCTGCGCAGGTAGGTTTGGGAGTGAGCGTTTCGGCAATCGAAACGGTACACACTCAGGGAGCAGCTTCGTATACCGGTAATGCGTCCGACATGATGATACAGGAAAAGGGATTTTTCGTATACACTGACGGTACTAATCAGCTCTTCAGCCGTTCAGGTGCTTGCACGCTCGATAATAACAGCGATTTGGTTCAGTCAGGTTCAGGCTACAAACTTCAGGGCTACAAGATGGAGGAAACACCTTTAGGGGGCTATGAGCAGTCGGCAGAACTCTCAACGGTAAATATTCCTTTGGGACAGAAGATTGATGCTCATGCTACTACGAGAGTCGATTATCAGTGCAACCTTGACAGCAGGAGCAGCAATTTCCTGTCGTACGGGTTCGCTGATTTGCCGTTTAACGCCGTTGCA
>JAFTBA010000195.1 GCA_017458545.1 Synergistaceae bacterium
AAACGAATGAGCGTCTTCATCAGCAACTTCACCGAAACAGGCATGTACGACTTCAACATTGAAGACCTGTCCGATACTGACCTCGCAGAGTTCGGAATCTGGCACAACTACAAAAACAACTTCAAGACCAGAATCAAACGCTGCCCCGATAAAAACTGCCCTTACGGTTCATTAATCATCGACAAAAAATTCGTCGCAGAATCAGTACGAAAGTATTTCGACCTCGACATCAATCACCGTAACGTTGACGACAAAAGATTTCTTCATTACGATGGCAAGGTCTATCATTTCGAGGGTGCTGACGGCGAAACGGTCTACGCAAGAGTATACGAGTCAGAACGCAAAGGCGGCATAATCATCATGCGCGGAGAAACTTATTACCCTGACCATGAGGACATTGAGGGTACTTCTTTCACCGCAAAAGCAAAACCCTACAAGTTTAACGGCAAAGATACCTGGTCAATCATCTCGCTCTCTTCAGAAGAGTAATTCACTTAGCGGAGGGCATCACAGGCATTGGAACTGAACATTGCTATAGTTGATGATACTTTGTCTGACAGATTGAGGCTCAAGAGTTTCATTCAGAACCGGTTCGCTCTCAGTAAACATAAACTCGGCGAAATTATCACCTGTTCAAGCGGTGAGGAGTTCCTGAAATGTTTTGAGCCTAAAATCTTTCAGATCGTATTCATGGACATCATCATGAATACCCTTAACGGTGTCGAAACAGCCTTGCAGCTCAGAGCTGAAGACACCGAACTTTTAATCGTGTTCATAACAACTTCGCGCGAATATGCCTTTGATGCTTTTCCCGTTCACCCGTTCGATTATGTCCTAAAGCCTTACACCAGAAAAGATGTTGACAGGGTACTCAATGAGGCAGTACGTGTACTTTCGGCTCAAGAACCGTCAATTACGTTTAGAGTCTCACACTCCGAATACACTATACCCCTCCGCCTGATAAGTTCGGCAGTCTCACACGGCCATTACGTTGAAATAAATCTTGCTGACGGTAAATCTCTGTTAAGCAGTATGACGTTCAGGGAAGCCGAAAAAATTTTTGCCGATGATTCACGTTTTCTTCTCTGCAACAGAGGCATAATCGTCAACATGTCTCAGATAGCAGCTCAGGAAAACGGAGCCTTCATCATGAAAAACGGTACTCATTATCCTATCAGGGTTAACGGTCAGTCAAAAATTCAAGCAGCTTTCCATCAATACCTCATCGCAAACATGAGAGCTAACGTAAAACGAAACAACTAATCTCCCCAAAGAAAGGCGTGCAGTACGTAAATGTTAATGCTCAGATATATTTTGGAGTTTTCGATAATAATTCCTGCAATTATTTTTGCTGTTATGCCTGTACTTGATGATTTGCGTTTCAAATCACTGACGGCATACGTAACAGGCGGAGTATTAACGGTTTTATTTGTTGTTCTGGGAGCTTATATCAGGGCAGAATTTATGATTGACGGCATAATGATTATGCTTCCTTATTCTGTGCTGTTCTTTATTTTGTACATTGTGCTTGTTGACACGGGGACGGGTAAAAAATTATTCTGTTTCTTCAACTCTGTTATGTTATGTACGTTCTGTCCTCTTTACACGGTTTTTATAATGGCACCGTTTGAAGCTGATAACAAACTCTGGAAGACTGCAGGACTTTTCACAATTCAGTCATGTATAGTTTATATATCTTTGGTCTTAGTTATAGGCGCTATATTCTTCAGGACTCTTTACGTTAAGCTGCCCATGTTAATGAAACAGAAATATATCGGAACAGTTTGGGATTTTCTGTTTCTTGTGCCGCTGTTCATGACCGGGTTAATGTGGTGGTCAATACCTATTCATCCTGACCTTGCTATGGTAGGCCGTCTTCGTCCTGCAGCGTTGATATTCTTATGGCTGATACTGATGATGATACTGCTGCTGTATCACGTGTTCTGGTGGACTGCACTGAAACTTACGGAAGGTGCGAAACTTCAGCAGGAGAATACCCTTCTCTCAATGGAAAGCAAACGCTATGAGGAGTTACGGAACTATATGGACGAGACAAGGGCGTTAAGGCATGATTTCCGTCAGCATATTCTGGTGATAACGCAGCTTTCGGGTGCAGGGAATTTCACGGAGTTACGGAATTATCTTCAGCAGTTCAGCGATGGGGCATATACCGGTTACACAGGGTATTGCGACAACATAGCGGTCGATGCAGTGTCGGCACATTACACGGCGTTTGCAGAGAGTCAGTCAACAGTAATAGACTGGGAATTAAACCTTCCTCATGACCTGCCTGTGAAGGAATCAGAATACTGCGTTATACTCGGCAACTTACTCGAGAACGCTCTGAGAGCCGTAAACAAACTCCCTAAGAAACGCAGGAGAATTACCGTAATATCATCACTGCTCTCGGACACCATAATAGGACTGTCGGTCGATAACCCCTACAACGGAAAAATAAAGTTCAGAAAAAACGGTCTTCCTAAATCAGACCTCGAAAGTCAAGGTCACGGAACAGGCTTAACGTCCGTGATGAATACCGTTCAACGATATGATGGCTCAATGGATATTAAGACCGTGAATAATGTGTTCTCGGTCGATATTGTGCTTAACTGCAAACGATAAATTTCATGAACGTTGTTTTTTCTGCGTGAACGTAGCTTTGCCTCCCTTTAATTCCGATTGAAGTGCTGAAATAATAATCTCAAATTAAAACATGAAAAGCAGGGTTTAATGAGATTGCTAAACTCCGCAGACTCATGAAGAGGAAATAATCACACTTTACAGGAGGACTAAATCATGAAGCGTATATTTTCAGCGTTATTGTTAGTTGCATTGCTTGCAGGGTCAGCATTCGGCCTGAGCGACAGGGAATACAGAGACATGAAGAGAGACAGCAAACTCTTCAGGGACGCAGACAGGAAACTCGGAATCGTCTGGAAAAGAATCCAGAGCCAAGTAACAAAAGCAAGTCAGACGATGTTCGACACACTATTAGAAGAGCAGCGCGAGTGGATACGCTCAGGAAGGGACATTGCCGCAAGAAAGTACATGAAACAGAGTTATTACCCGATAAATGCCGCCTACGCGATCGTAACATATGAGCGAATCGGCTATCTTGAGGGCTGGGAAACATTCGTATTCGGGGAAGACGATTAACCGCCTGGAGGATTATATGTTCGGTTTCAAAAAAAAGAGTACACACGAAAAATCAATACTCTGTTGAAAGTCTTTACGAGGCTGTCAGGAATCATAACTTTTCCGCCGCCGGACAGAAATTTCAAGGCGCATGTCATACCGTACATATAGTATGGAATTTTCTTAGCTTTTACTCAAACACAAAAGGAGATAAGTATCATGCAGAAAAAGTTTTTTGCCGCTTTGCCGGCTTTGGCTCTCATAACAGCATTGTTCACAGGCAGGGCAGCAGCAGTCGTTACGATTAACGGCAAACCGCTGGATCAGATTGACGACATCGTTCGGGAAACAACAGGTTCACACGTTGAGGAAAAATTGTCGTTCCTCAAGTTTATGAACTACAAGAACGGAACCTATCAGTTCTGGGGTGTCTGGGGAAATGTTGACGGCTCAGGTAACGTAACCCTCAATCAGTCCTCCAATCACGACACAGGACACCGCGCAGGCAGAACTAACACAGGCGTTTACCCCGTAGCCGCAAAAAAACGCACCCCTGACGGAAAATTACCCGTTATGTTCCCTGCCTCACAGACGAAAGACGGTAAACATACTATCTTCATTAATTCCGTCAAAATTTCAGGAGACCCCGTTAAGCACTGGATTAGCCACGAAGATTACCGCTACAGGACTATCTACGAACACTCGAACGAGTACATGTACATTAACGATTCAACGAGCGGTATTTTCCCGAACAGCAGAGAAGACGATGAAATATTCGCGCTCTCATTCTTCGTTGCAAAAGGAAACAAACGCCCAGGCTATTCACAGACTTACGAGTCATACATAGCGTTGATTAACCTCTATAAACTTACGTGGAAAATTCACCGTATCGGTAACATGAACGGTTCATTTCCTTCAATACGTTTAACCGCAGGAGACTTCGACAATGACGGCAGGGAAAACGAACTCGCAATAATACGCGACGGAAGCGGTGCTGATTACTACATGCAGGTTTTCCGCGTGGACTCATCGCTCAATATAGGCAGTGCGATTTTCGCAAAGTCTCTCGGCAGAAGAGAGAATACAGAAGCCGATAACTTTGACGGCTGCGACATAACAGCAGGAGATTTCAACGGTGACGGAAATACTGAGCTTGCTGTGGTCTACGCTAACAAACTCGATACTGACGGCTACCCTACAGTATCAATATTCAGCTGGAACGGCTCAACATTCACAGAACATAAAAATGATAATAACGATGACAGCGTGAGGCTGGGAAGCAATAACTTCTTCAGGAGTTCTTACGTTCCGCATTTCGGGATAATAGCTGAAGCAGGAGACATTGACGATAACGGCTCTGACGAATTAGTATTCCTCACAGCCAGCTACGGACACAACGAAGGCAACATAGTCATCTCACTGTGGGGAACTGACAGCAGTTTGAACCCGTCAAAGAAATACATCAGGAAGACCTCGCAGAAAATTGCAGGTTACGGCGGAGTTTCAGGTGTTGACATGGCCGAATGCAGCTACCTTCCCAGAAGCGTATCTCTGGCACTGGTCCCGGCAGGTCAGAAACTCTCAACAGGCGGTTCAGTACGCTGGATTTTCGTGTCAAAAACTCAGGGAGGAGACAGCGTTAAGAGTTCAAGCGATTACAGGACAGGAGATCAGACTTTCTACAGCAAGCCTCAGTTCACGGATAATTCACTCACAGGAATAGATGATTTGACGCTGTTCAACGAGGGCGGAGCAGGTTACGCAATGCAGCTTGTACCTGGGGATTTCTACTGCGAGACGTTTGAACTCGGTGAGCCTGAGCACATTGTAGTACGTCAGCACAAAAATTACTCGGTCATACTCAAGGCAGTTCCCTATCACATCGACTGCATACAAGCCCCTTGGATGGACTCAATGCCGGCTAACCCCTATAACTTCTCTTATCTCGGAAGAAGCGTCAAGTACTCTAACACCAGTGAAAAAGGCGATGAAAGACTCGTAACCGCTAAGACCCAGAACGCAGTTGAGGGAGGATTGAATTTCACTTACAACGTAAACGCAGGTGCAAAAGTGCCCGGCATAATCGAAGCAGGCGGTAAAGCAGGATTTTCACTCGCAGCAGCGGCAGGTTTCACAAAAGTTAATGAGACTTCCGACAGGGAAATCTCTAAAGTCTCCCTAACCGATACTATATCAACTGCAACTGCTGACGTACTCTCGTACACCATCGCAGATTATCACATATGGCGTTACCCGATAGCAAAACAGTTTGAGGCAGTTGTGTCTCAGGATTTTGAGGGCGATGAGTTTTTGGAGGAAGGCAACACGGAATTAAGCGGTAATTATTTCTTCACTTACACTCTCTGCGACACGCCCGGGCAGTCGGACTGCGACTCAACAAATCCTGCACAGTATGACGATTACAACCCGATTTACGAGGAGGGTAATCTTTTCTCATATCCTAACTCAGTTACTTACGGAATGGAGGACTTCCAGAAGGAACTCTCAGGGTACAAAGAGTTTACGCTGGGCTCGTCTACTGAGGAGGTATACAGTTTCACGAACGGCGGATCGTCAAGCGATAAGGACGCAACCTCATGGAGAGCCTCAGTAACAGGGGACATTCACGCTGACGTTAACGCAAGCGCAACAGTCAAAATCCTCAAAGCAGGAGCAGGATGGTCGGCAAAACTTTACGGCAAATACGCCCATGACGCAGCTAACAGCGTAACGTCAACAAAAACATGGTCAACCAATGAGAAAGTGAATATTTCCGCACAGAGCGGAGCAATTCTGACGGCAAAAGAAGATGTAGATTACAGCACGTGTTCACAGGTATTCGTTGATGCCTCAGGAGTATTGACGACACCGTTCGGCGTTAAGCTGAGCAATACCGCATGGCTTTGGAGCCGCAACAGCAAAGAGCTCAGGCAGTCCCCTTACGTCATAAGCTCTGACCCTGCATTAGTGCTTCCGGGACGTTACGTATACAGGAAAGAGCAGAACCCCTCTTCGGGAATCATCAACAACGTTTGGAGGTTCACGGATAACGAGGCAAGCGCAACAAAAATCAGAGGCATGAAATTTTATGACACAGTTACAAAAGAATACGTTGACGGAGTTCTGGAAAAGGGCTGGACATACACAATATCAGTCCCGATTTACAACGCCAGTTTCGTTGACGTTCCCGGCGGCGGTGTAGTCGTTGAGTACGGTTACAGGAATGAAGACGGTACCGGAAAAACTCAGATAGGCCGTCAGACAATACCGTTAAAAGGCTGGACCAATGACGGCGAAATAGAGAAGGGCGGAACGAACAAAGCTACGATAGTTTTCGACTGGACACCGTACATTTCAGACGGTGATTACGAATTTTACATCGAGCTTGACCCCGACAACGCAATCAGTGAAGTTCATGAGAGATGGACTAAATCCTCAAGGGCAGGCAACAATAACGGTTACCGCCCGTTCTCAGTCGTATCAACTGAAGGCGTAAACTCAGGGGAATTAAGTGCCTCAACGGTCTCATCGGCTGAGGAAGGAGACACGGTAACTTCGGGCGATTTCACCCTGAGATTTTGGGACAACGATGTCGAAAGCGGCGATGCTATGACTGCTTCAGAGCTTCGAGTTTACGTACTCCGCAGGAATAATGACGTAAACGTCCGCGGCCGGGTCTCCTACAACGGTTCAACAGTCATAACAAACGCTAATGTCTCCGTATACTGCAATCCTATTTCAAACGGAGCATCGCGCATAATCTCTTCACGCCGTATACCGGCAATACGTCCGGGTAAAGTCCGCGAGTTCTATTTCATAATGAGTCCCGAAAAATTATCGGAGGGTACTTTCGGAGTCAGTCTCAGCAGTTCGGAAGGAGGCTTCACGCTTAACGGGGGCTCTGGCAAAGTCGATCCTGCTCCCGAAACCGTTACGGGCGTAAGCAGCTCAAGCGGAGGATGTAACAGCAGTTCAGCAGCGTCAGCACTCGTAATGCTGGCGGCAGTATTGGCTTTAAGACGCAGTAAAGCCAAACCATAGCACAACTTTCGGAATCACGGCTTTGCTCCTCTCAGACAGGGGGGCAACGCCGATTTTCATCAAAGGAGCAGATTAACCATGAGTAAGAAAAAAATCGTTCTGACAGTTACCGCTCTCGTCCTGACTGCCATAGCTGCCTATGTAGGAATACGTCTCAAAAACCGCTGGACAGATATTAACGGCGTTACAACAGTCTATAAAAGAAATACGGTTTACATGAACGTTAAACAGGGAAAAGATTTCGCAGGCGGTTCAGGTTATATCACCGTCAGTGAAGGCAGGAACATTCATGTCGAATACGAGATTGTCTCGGGCAAGTTTGACATCGCTTTCTGCAAGGAGAAAAACGCTCTTTCGGTGATCAGCAGTTCAAATCCGGATAATCTCACCGTTAGCGGAGATGTTTTCGGGAAAAGCAGTGTTTCCGGGAAAGGCAGTATAAACTTTGAGGCTGAACCCGGCGAATATACGGTATTTTTCAGGCCGCATGATACACTCGGCTCTGCTGTCGTTACAGTTAAATAATCAAGGAGGAATATCTAATGTTAAAGTCAAAAAGTACTGTCGTTTTATGCATTATGATGAGCGTTCTTGCTGTTTTAACAGGAGGCTGCGGAGGCAGCGGAGGAGGCGTTCAGCAGGCTTATACCTCAAATGTATGGTCAGCCGTTAAGGACGCTTACATTTTCTCATTCCCATTAATCATAATGGACGCTACGAAAACAGCAGGCACTAACACCGTAAAACCCACTGACAAAAAAGCACCCGTCAATCAGTTTCTTCACGCAAAAACCCTCGCAACCGCTAAATTCCGTGAGGTTGTTACGCCTAATGTTGATACGGTGTATTCGCAGCTGTTCATTGACCTGTCGCGCGATGCTGTAGTGATTCACAAGCCGGCCTCAGAGCGTTTCCTCGCGCTCGAAATCATGAACGCTTGGTCGGACTGCGTAACCGTTCTCGGAACAGGCGGTGATACTGACGCTGAAAGAACTTACCTCCTCACAGGACCCGATTTCAGCGGTGAAGTTCCCGAAGGTATGACTCAAGTGAAAATTTCAACCTCAATGGGCTGGATATTAGGCCGTACCGTTTGTTTCGGTGAGGACGACCTGCCTAACGTTTACGCGCTTCAGGAGCAGCTGACCTCGAAGACACTGACGGCTTACAGGACAGGTGAGGCCATGCCGGACGGAGTACACCGCGATGAGTATGACGGCCTGGTTCCCGTAACTTATGCGCTGTCGCTGGGTGCAAAAGATTTCTTCGACAGAGTGAATGAACTTCTCACCGAAAATCCGCCCTACCCTGATGACAAAGAAATGCTCGCAAAAATAGAACCCGTAGGCGTAGGAAGCGGACTTGTTTTTGACGAATCAATACTGGGCGAAAATTCATCGGCAAAATGGGAGTCAATGAAGACCGAAATAAGAACAGAACTCCGCGAGTCAGTAAAGAAATACATGATTCAGAACGGTGTGTTCCAGAATTACGGTGAACCCATAGCGCGATTCGGAACGGCTTATGATTACAGGACTATGATAGCGATTGCAGCGTTCGGCGCAAACCCCGTTGACATTGCGGTTTACCCACGCGCTGAAACCGATGAGGACGGCAACGCTCTGAACGGTACAAACTCTTACACTCTTCACTTCGGCAAGGACGCTTTACCGCCCGTTAAGGATAAGGGGTTTTGGTCGATAACTGCTTACGGTGATGATAATTTTCTGATTGACAACGAGCTTAACCGTTACTGCATTAACGACAGGAGCGATTTTGCTTTCAATGCCGATGGGACTCTCGACATTTACCTTCAGGCTTCTAGACCTGCTGACGAGTCGAAAGTCAGTAACTGGCTGCCGACAGGTTCAGAAGGATTCCACCTGTACATGAGAATCTACCTTCCGCAGGACAGTGCTATTAACGGTACGTGGAAAGCACCTTCAATCAGAAAGAGTGCCGCTCAGTAAACAAAAAATTTTGCGTTCGGAAGTAATTTGTGTTATATTTGCATTCACATGGCTCTCCTGTTCGGCTTTAATCAAAAAAATGCTGACGGGGAACTAAGAAGCCGAAACTCTGAATCTATTTGCATATAACAATCAGGGTCAGGCT
>JAFTBA010000196.1 GCA_017458545.1 Synergistaceae bacterium
AAAATTTCAGGAGATGATTTTTCACATGGCCAGCCCTTTCCTTGAAGACCCCATCGCAGAATTACTCGGCAAATGGTCAGTTGACATTAACACATACTCGGTAACGTTAAGAATATTCCTCGTTATAATTCTTGCCTCACTCATAGGCTGTGAACGTTCGGTTAAAAGACATTCAGCAGGACTCAGGACATTCATCATAGCGTCAACAGCCTCAGCAATTTCAGCGATGATTGACGTTTGCATTATCGCAGCAAATAAAGGAGGTATTCCCATTATCTCAGCTGCATCGGTCGTATCAGTCGCAATGTTAAGCGGAAACTCAATACTTTTCAGTTCAAGGAGTCAGATTAAGGGCTTAACCACTTCAGCAGGTCTGTGGGCTTGCGGAGTAATAGGACTCGCAATAGGAGGCGGTCTGTATACGTTAGGGTTAATCTCATTTGCCGCGCTGATATTCTGTATATCGCAGCTCCCGAAAACAGAAGCAATACTCAAAGACAGGTCAAACCATTTCGAGGTACATTTGGAGTTACGGAACAGCTATAACCTTCAGGATTTTGTTACAACGATAAGGAGATTGGGACTCAAAATTGACGACATCGAGTCTAATCCTGCATATGCTAATTCGGGATTAAGCGTTTATTCAGTGTCAATGACTATCAGCGAAAGGGATTTCAAGCAGTATAAGAAACACAGTGATATTATAGAGGCACTTCGTTCACTTGATTACATACAGCACATCGAAGAGATGAAATAACTTAATGCTTGGGTTAAAATGTTGTATACACAAATTCATAAGTTGAAGGAGAAATTTTAGTACCATGCAGATCAGTTTCACAAAGAATCCGAATCCCGGTACATTACCGCCGAGCGACAAATTAGGTTTCGGGTCAATATTCAGCGACCATATGTTTGTGATGGATTACACGGACGCACAGAAATGGCACAATGCCCGAATCGTTCCTTACGGGCCGATAGAGATTAACCCTGCAGCAAGCGTACTGCATTACGCTAATGAAGTGTTCGAGGGAATGAAGGCTTACCGATGGGCTGACGGTTCAGTTCATCTTTTCCGTCCGGCCGAAAACGCCAAACGCATAAACATTTCAGCAGAAAGAATCGGACTCCCTGAAGTTCCTGAAGACATGTTCCTTCAGGCCGTTCACGAACTTGTTAAAGTCGACTCGTCATGGGTACCTTCGGGCAACGGAACATCATTGTATATTCGTCCGTTCCTTTTCTCGCTTGACCCTGAACTTGCGCTTCACGGAATACATCAGGCCAAGTTCATGATAATCTGTTCACCGAGTGCGAGCTATTTCGCTGAAGGTATTAAGCCCGTGAAAATTATGCTTGAGACTGAAGACGTCAGAGCAGTCAGAGGCGGAACAGGTTACACGAAATGCGGAGGAAATTACGCTGCTTCAAACAGAGCAGGCGACCGCGCAATGGAGAAAGGATATTCGCAGGTCTTATGGCTTGACGGAGTTCACAGGAAGTATATTGAGGAAGTCGGAGCGATGAACGTAATGTTCAAGATTAAGGGAACTGTTGTAACGCCTTCGCTTGAAAACGGCTCAATACTCGGAGGCATTACCCGTAAATCATGCCTTGAAGTGTTAAAGCATTGGGGTATACCTGCTGAGGAGAGATTACTGAGTGTTGAGGAGCTTATCGGAGCAGCTGAGAGCGGTGAACTTGAAGAGGCATTCGGTACCGGAACGGCTGCCGTAATATCACCGATAGGTGAACTCTCGTACAAGGATAAGAAGTACACGGTTAATGACTTCAAGATAGGGCCTGTGGCACAGAAGTTGTATGATGAGCTTACGGGAATACAGTGGGGGTTGAAACCTGACCCGTTCGGATGGACGGAATGCGTTTAATAATCCCTACGTTTGCAAAATTAAATTTGACGCTCAGAGTGGTAAAGAAACGTCCTGACGGTTATCATAATTTGGTCTCAACGTTCATGAAAATACCTTCAGGAGATGTGCTTTACATTTCGGAATCGACAGCAGGAATTGACATAGTAAACGCGAACATACCGCTTAAAGGCGAGAACATTGTAGCGAAAGCACTGCGAATAGCGCGTGAGGAAGGATTCAGAATACCACCGCTCAACGTTAAGATTCACAAGAGCATACCGCCCGGTTCAGGATTGGGAGCAGGTTCCGGGAATGCTGCAGGAGTATTAAAGCTGTTTGGTGCTGAACGTGTTGCTGCGAGGGTCGGAGCAGATGTACCGTTTTTGTGTTCGGAGAATAATTTTGCGCTTGTTTCGGGAATAGGAGATCACATTGAGCCTGTGAATACTCATGAGATTCACGGAGTAATAACTATTCCGAACTGGGAGACTGAAACGAAAGCAGCATATGATGAACTTGACTCAATAGGGTATGAGGTAGACATAATGCTGGCACGCAAAGAAGCACGCGATATATATTACGCGAATGCAGGACGCAAAGTAGGACTTTTGCCGAATGATTTTCTGAAAGTGCTGATGAAAAAGCACCCTAAGTATAATGAGTTGTTCAGGATTTTTCAGGAAGCTGATGCCGACTGCTGGGGAGTAACAGGTTCGGGAAGCGCAGCGTTTGCCGTTCTGAAAGAGACCGTGAAATTCAAATGGCCTGATTACGTGAGGCATGTGCTTTATTTTTAGCGGCAAGTCAATAGTCAATAAGAATCCTCCTGAGCCTTTAACGGTTCGGGGGGAATTTTTTTTGTATTTGTTCAGGGTGTCAGGCGTTAGCTTTTTTGCGTTCACGCTCGGCCTTGAGCCTGAGATTGTGTTCACGCATTGCGTCAAAATGAGGTTTAGCCCTCTTGAAACGCGAGAAGTCTGTTATTCGCGGTATGTCAGAGAAGTCTATATCCTCGTCCCTCATCTCCATCAGTTCAATAAGCCGTTCTTTCATTTCTTCACGCTCCTGCGGTGTTTTGGCAAGTGCGAGTACATCATCAATTCCCATTAACATATTTTATTCTCTCCTCCTTTATTGCTCTTCGTGCCGAAATTATCCTGATTATATCATCATCATCTGTCGTTACACGTTCAACGTAAACCACGAATATTAACCGCTGGCCTCCAATAGCACCTATAGCGTCAAAACGTTCCTCGCCTGTGTACTCATCAACTGAATTGCTCTCTGTAAACAAATAAGTGTCCATGAAAACAGAAGCTGCAGAAGCAAAATCAAGTTTATGCTTACGGATATTAATCCTCTCTTTCTCATCGTCCCATGTGAAAAGCATTCCGCCGAGTTCCAGTTTTATTTCTTCATTTTCGATATACTTCACATTACAGCCCCCTTATGTTTTTATGTAGATTATACAATGTGATATATTTGTTCAACATTAATTTAACAGTCAACGAAAGGAGACACTCAATATCTCAATGACACGCAAATTATTAGCATACATTCTCATAATCTCATGCTTATGTCTCACATTGCCCTCTTACGCCCTCAACGAATCAGCCATGCCCGATCAGGCTACCCTGTCAGCTAACAGAATGCGTTTTGACGCTGAAACAGGCGACTTCCTCGCTGACGGCAACGTCATCATCACAGCAGGAGACCTCAAACTCACAGCCCCTGAAGGTTCGGGCAACGTTGAGTCACGAATCGTCAACTTCGATAAAGGCATAACAGCCTCAGGCAAATGGTACGGCGATAACGTCAACATTAAAGCAGGAAGAGTCTCACTCTCATTCCAGGATATTCCCAGCTGCAAGTTCCAGAACGGCGTTAAAGGCAGTATGGGTACTATGAAACTTGACGCTGACAGACTCACTATAACAGGCACCGGAGGAGTCGATAAACCTTCGGGAAAAGATACTCAGACAAAATTCTGGCTCTCAAAAGCACGGAACATTGAAGACAGTTCAAAAGGACTCAGCTTCGGTGCTGATAACGTTGAAGGTGTACTCAGAGCAGGAGACCTACATGAATTAACAGCGAAAAAAAATGTCTGGTTAAAAGGCAAACCTAAAGCTCAAGGCGATCCCGTCAGCCTCAGAGGTGATAACGCACTTTACTCGCTCGCCAGAGGAAGCGTCGTTGTCAGCGGTCATGTTACTGCTGTTCAGGGAGGAAGAACTCTGCGCTCGGACTCGGTCGTCTATTTCCCGGATCAAAACCGCGTCGAAGCACTCGGCGGTTTAACCAAAAAATCTGACACAGGCGCAGTTAATGCCGAAAGAGCTGAAATCACTATCGACATTAACCGCGAACGTAAACAGCAGAAAGTTACTGCCCCCGCCGAAAAGAACGAAAAGAAAAATGAAACTAAAGACACCAAATCACAGTCAAAGAAAAAATCTTCACCCTCTAAAACAAAAAGGACACGCACAAAATGAGCGGATTAACAGCTAACGAACTCCGTAAAGGTTACAACGGCCGACTCGTTGTCGGCGGCGTAAGCATTAATGTTAAAGCAGGCGAAGTAGTAGGACTTCTCGGCCCTAACGGTGCAGGCAAAACTACATCGTTCTACATGATCGTAGGACTTATCCGCCCCGACTCGGGTACTGTTACGATTGACGATGAGGAAATTACAGGGCTTCCCGTTTACGAACGCGCAAGAAAAGGTATAGGCTATTTACCGCAGGAAGCCTCAGTTTTCAGAAATCTCACCGTCCGCGAAAACATCAATCTCGTTTGGGAGGAAACAGGCAAGCGAAAGCAGTCTAAAGAATTAACCGATGCCCTCCTCGAACAGTTCAAGATTACCCACATTGCAGACACTAAAGGCTATTCACTCTCAGGCGGTGAACGCAGACGTGTTGAAATCGCAAGGGCTTTAACGTTAAAACCAAAGTTCATATTACTTGACGAACCTTTCAGCGGTATTGACCCTATTGCAGTCGCAGATATTCAGTCGATGATTCACGACCTTAAAGCTCAGGGCTACGGAATATTAATCACTGATCATAACGTGAGGGAAACACTTTCGATTACCGACAGAACATATCTGATTCATGACGGTAAAATTTTCCTCGCTGGTTCGCCCGAAGAGGTTGCCGATAACGAATTGGCACGTAAATTTTATCTCGGTGAAAATTTTGAATGGGAAGGGGCTCATCATCATCAGGAGTAATAACGGGAATAATAACAGCAGCTTAATGACGCTCGAAGTCTCAGGAATATCCAGCGACGGTTCAGGTATTTCACGAACAGAATCGGGAGTGATATTCGTTCAGGGTGCATTACCCGGCGAAACGGTCAAAGCAAGAATCGTTGCGCGCAAAAAAGACTTCATGATTGCCGATACTGTTTCGGTTGAAGAACCGTCAGCAGGAAGAGTAATTCCGAAATGCAAATACTACGGACGCTGCGGAGGTTGCCAGTTACAGCACGCCGGTTACGCAGAGCAGTTGAAACTCAAAGCGAGGCTCGTTAAGGACGCAATGATGAGGATAGGCGGATTCGGCCATGAAAATTTTGACAGCCTCGAATGCGAAGCGTCGCCTGAGTTTTGGGGTTACAGGAACAAGGCTGCGTTCCCTGTTCAAGGGGTGAAGGGGAGAATAGTTACGGGGTTTTACAGGGCAGGGACTCACAGGCTCGAATTTATACGCACCTGCCCCGTAAACGCTAAACGCCTCAACGAAATGTACGGCAAAATTCTTGAGGGCCTCGAAACTAATCATTATCCTTTTGACGGTTACGATGAAGCGAATCACACGGGCAAGTTAAGGCACATAATCGCCCGAACGGGAATCAATACGGGTGAGTCTCTGCTGTCGTTCGTAATTAACGGCCGCTTGTCAGCAAAAAGCGTTAAGACACTCGCGGCTCTGGGAAATTCAGCGCGTCCCGACACTTTAACCCTCAATCACAACTCCAAACCCGGCAACGTAATTTTGGGAACGTACACCGAGAATCTCACAGGCTCAGGACTAATCACCGAGCGTTTAGGGAAGTATAAGCTGATGTTTGACACAGCGTCGTTCTTTCAGGTCAACACGGGCCAAGCCGAAAAGCTGTTCGCTTACGCCTCATCGATGGCTGAGGGAGCGCGTAACGTCCTCGAACTCTACAGCGGTAC
>JAFTBA010000197.1 GCA_017458545.1 Synergistaceae bacterium
ATACTGAATATGTCCCATAATTCCGCTAAAAATATTTTTGAACACATATAACGTTTCACCAATACTGTTAGCCCTGAAGAACACCCACGCAAACATACAGAACGTGAACGTCCCTACAACTCACACGACTCTCGCAAACCCATGAGGCTCATACCTTTTCGGGACAAACGCATTCTCCACGATCTGAGCCAATCCGTGAACCGCTCCCCAAACAACAAACGTCCAGTTAGCTCCGTGCCACAAACCCGATACTATGAACGTTATCATCAGGTTCACGTTGTGCCTGAACTTTCCGCACCTGTTGCCCCCAAGCGGTATGTACACGTAATCCCTGAACCAAGTAGACAATGAAATATGCCACCTGCTCCAAAATTCCCTGATACTCGCTGAAAAATACGGACTTCTGAAGTTCTCCATAAGCTCAATCCCGAACAGCTTTGCACACCCTCTGGCAATATCCGAATATCCTGAGAAGTCACAATAGATTTGAACCGTGAAGAAAAACGCTGCCAATATCAGCGCAAAACCTTTGTAGTTGTACACGTCATTGAACACCCTGTCCGACCACACAGCAACAACATCGGCAACACAAAGTTTCTTGAAGAACCCCCACGTCATTAATTTCATTCCGTAAGTCGCCTGTGAATAGTTGAACTCGTGAGCCGCTTTTATCTGAGGCAGAAGGTTATTCGTCCTCTCAATCGGCCCTGCAACCAACTGCGGAAAAAACGATATGAACGCTGCATACACCCCGAAATGCCTCTCGGCTTTCACATCGCCCCTGTAAACGTCAATTACATATGCCAGCGTCTGAAACGTGTAGAACGAAATCCCTACAGGCAGCAATAACTTCAGCGTAGTAGGGTGAAGGTGCAGCGCAAACATGTTCAGAAAATCAACAACGCTCTCGGCAAAAAAGTTGAAATATTTGAAGACAAAGAGCACTCCCAAGCATGATAGTAATGTGAAGGTGAGTATGAATTTTTTGACGGGCTTACTGTCGCGGTAACGTTCGAGGAAAATCGCAGCATAGTATGAAATTATCGTTGTGAACAAAATCAGCACAATATATTTCACGTTCCAGCTCATATAGAACCAGTAACTTGCGATGAGAATCAATAACCATCTGAACCTCTGAGGCACTGACCAGTACAACCCGAATACTATCGGCAGAAATACTCCGAACTGCCACGAATTAAACAGCAATTCCCGCACCTCCATTTTCGGAGATGTGATGTATAATTAATACTTCTCTGTAAATTTTTTCGTTTTGAGATTTTAGGGTATAAGTAAGGCTAGTGCTGTGCTGTGCTGTGCTTAAGTATATACAGCTCATAACTTTGATGTCAAGCCCCTTCCTTCAAAATTTTTCGTAATTATATCACTTTTTGTTTGAACATAAACAAATCCCCCTGACATTTAATCGGGGGGATTTTTATATTTCTACGATAAACTCTTCCACAGCCTGGAAACAACCATGTCCATTATCTTCTGGCGTTCGTTGTGGCTCAACCCTTTCAATATCTTATTGATACGCCTCAAAAGCTCAGTATCATTCTTCCTTACTCCGGCGCATATACCGTTGAAACCAACGTGAAACCCCTCGCCTTCTGGAAACCTTATGACCTTCAAATTCTTATAGGCAGCCTCATATGAACGACCAGTATCAAGATTTATGACTATACCGTCAGCCCTTCCGCCCGTTATTGCTCCTATCATCTCTGACACTGTATCTACTGCAGGAAGTGCTACCGCTCCTGGTATCTGCGAAATTGAAGCATATAATTTGGTATTCTTCTGGCCTATGAACTTCGCTCCCGAAAAATCTGTCAGACTGTCAGCACTCACATAAGGTGTTGAAGTGTTGACGACAACAGCATATTCGGTCTCCTTTACCTCGTAAGTGTCTGAAAATGAAATCTGATGTTTGCGTTCCTCTGTGTCAAGCATTCCCGAAAATATCGCGTCTATCTCTCCCTTCTTCAACGCAGGTATAAGATACTCCCATTCAATTTTCCTGACCTCAAGCGTCGCGTTCATTTCATCGGCTATTCGCTTGGCTATTTGAAGGTCATACCCCTCAGCGTAATAGCCCTTATGATTCGCAATCGGAAAATTAAACTCGCTGGGCCTGTTCTCCTCCCAGTTGTTAGGCGCGTAATCGCATTCTACACCTATTCGGAATACCTTATTATTCTCCGCTTCGTCTGAGTAACGGCTCAAATACAATCCAACAGCTATAAGAATTATTACAGATAACGATAACAGAATATATTTTTTCATATTACACCGACACTTCCTTTCTCATCTCAGGAAATTTTAACGCATGAAGTCGGTTTACCGTCAATATGTTCTCATGTCAATTACGAAAATTTTTGTCATTATATCATTCAATAAGTGATACGTTTTTTCTCTCCCAGTCCCGTAAAAATTTCAACTCTTCTTCAGTGTGCAGCCAATGTTCAGCATCAGTTACAACGCACAAATCACACCCGAATTTTTCAGCGAACTCTTCAATCTCAAATCGGGGTGTTATATTGTCATGCTCAGGGTAAAGAATTTTCGTCTCACATTCCCAGTGAGTTATCACGTTTTCACACGCAAAACTGTAATATTCCCATGACAAATTTGCTTCGGGTATGGTGCCTTTTGCCTTTAAGATTTCGGGTGTAACCCCTGCATTTTTCATCATGCGTTCAATGAGTGATTTCATGTTTACGACGGGTGAGACTAAGAGAGTTTTTAACGGCGGATTACTGCTGAAATGCAGCAGACTTAACCATGCGCCTATACTTACAGCGTAGAGGGATATGTTTTCCCAGTGTGAACGCGCAAAATCATGGACGGTCTCAAGTTCGGGAAGTGTGTTGAACGGTGTAGGGCTGACATTGCTTTTACGTTGTCCGTGTCCCTGAAGGTCGAAGCTCAATACCTGAAAGCCGTTTTTATCCGCAACCCGTGAAAACTCTTCAGCGTCCCCTTTGCGCCCCATCATTCCGTGAACATAAATGTGAACTACTCCGCCTATAGAGGCCGGAGCTTCCTAATTCAACGAGGTTGCGCCGCGGTGTTCTGCCTGTGTCTTACGTCCTCTCCAAAGGCGTTAATTTCCTACGTCCCATAGGTATTTCTTTTTTTGAGTGCTTTCGTCCCTCAGCGATGGAGCGCTCTGCTGTCCTAGTGGCTGGCTTGCGGTTTAACGGTCATCTCCGGAAGCGTCAATTTCCTTGCTGACTCAGTGGTATTGGGTTTGTTACTCTCTTGTCTTTTTCTGCTCGGCCCAAATATTTTCTGCACGTGCCACCCCGTATATCTGGTTTACTTGAGCATTAAAAAAATTATACTACACTTAACTTAAAATAGCGCAATTCATCTCCCACCTAAAGAGGTGGGAGTCTTCTTGCGCAGAATGGTAAACGTTCTGAGATTCACTCCCGTAAATCACTGCAGGTATA
>JAFTBA010000198.1 GCA_017458545.1 Synergistaceae bacterium
TCGTCAGTCGTAGTAACCTCGTCAAGAATCTTAGACACAACGCGCAGAAGAATATTCTCGGCTAATGCTTCCTGTTCGGGCCAGTCCTTGATGTTCGGACCGAAACGGATAGGTTCTTCGAGGTTGGCTTTGCCGAAGCCCCAGTATACTCTGGACTTGTATGCCTTGTCGTCATAGTGGTAAGCAGGAACATCGCCCCAGCAGTCGAGTTCTTCTGCTGACGTGAGTTTGCCGCCGTTAGCAGCCGTTGCAGCGATTGAACGGGGATCCATGAGGGCAACTGCTGACATCTGACCGTTGCCGGGCTTTGAGCCTTCGCGGTTGGGGAAGTTACGGGTTGTATGACGGATTGAGAGAGCGTTGTTTGCGGGAGTGTCACCGGCTCCGAAGCAGGGTCCGCAGAATGCTGTTCTGATGATTGCGCCTGCGTCCATGAGGTCAGCGAGGAGTCCTTTTCTGTCGAGGTCGATGAATACGGGCTGAGATGACGGGTAAACGCTCAGATAGAACTCATCGACTCCGCATGTTTTGCCCTTGAGAGCGTGAGCAGCTTCGACGACGTTAGTGTAGTTACCTCCTGCACAGCCTCCGATTACGCCCTGCTGAACCATTAATTTTCCGTCAGGAGTAATCTTGTCCATGAGCGTGAAATGTGCGCGTCCTCCTGCAACTTTCTCTGCTCTCTTCTCTGTGTCAGCGAGAATGTCTTTCATGTTCTCGTAGAACTCTGCAATCGTGTAAGCGTTTGACGGGTGGAACGGTAAAGCAATCATCGGCTTAATTGCAGAGAGGTCGATTTCAACGCAGCCGTCATAGTACGCTACATCGGCAGGGTTAAGCTCCTTGTAATCACCTTCACGGCCATGCTGTGCGAGGAATGCTTTAGTGTCGCTGTCAGTTCTCCATACTGACGAGAGG
Source organism: Synergistaceae bacterium (assembly GCA_017458545.1). Classification (GTDB taxonomy): domain Bacteria; phylum Synergistota; class Synergistia; order Synergistales; family Aminobacteriaceae; genus JAFUXM01. Next base: position 919 of record JAFTBA010000198.1, read on the forward strand.
CATGTTGTCTCAGTTGTCATAACGTCAACGCCGTTTCTGTAATCAGTAGTCATTGACGCAACGCCGGGTCCTACGAACTCCATGACTTTGTTTTTGACGTAGCCTTTCTCGAAAACTGCCTTGACGATTGCGAGTGCTATGTCGTGAGGCCCTACGTAGGGAGCAGGTTTGCCCTTCATGTAGATTGCTACAACGCCGGGATAAGCGACATCGTATGTGTCCTGAAGGAGCTGTTTAACGAGTTCGCCGCCGCCCTCACCGATAGCCATTGTTCCGAGCGCTCCGTAACGTGTGTGTGAGTCTGAACCGAGAATCATTTTTCCGCAGCCTGCGAACATTTCGCGCATGAACTGATGAATTACGGCGATGTGAGGAGGAACGTAAATTCCGCCGTACTTCTTGGCCGCACTGAGTCCGAAGTAATGATCGTCATCGTTAATTGTTCCGCCTACTGCGCAGAGTGAGTTGTGGCAGTTAGTCATAACGTAGGGCAGAGGGAATTTCGTCATTCCTGAAGCTCTTGCGGTCTGAATGATTCCGACGAACGTAATATCATGCGAGGCCATTGAGTCGAATTTGATACGGAGATGATCCATATCGTTTGAAGTGTTATGGGACTTCATGATACCGTAAGCGATTGTGCCTTTTTTGGCTTCTGCTTTGCTGTACTGAGTACCTGCCTGGCTCTCGGGCACTATTTTTTCGCCGTTGATAAGGTAAACGCCTTCATCGTAAAGTTTTATCATGGTTTAGAATATACCCCCTCTTAAAATTTTCTTTCGGGCGGAATTAAAACAACTCAGGCTTTTTTTTAACACCTGCAGTTACGCCCTAAGTTTCCGCAGAATTTTATGTGAAATTTTTGAATGAATACTAAATTTTTGTACACAGAATTATATCACGCGCTGATAAAATCAAATCTCAGTATGTTTATGTAGAAAATACACGTTATCTTTTTGACATGACGCAAAAAAAATGGTAATTTCTACAATGTTTTGGAAGGCTCAATCTAAAAGGAGGATTTTTACAGAATGTTAATCTCAAAAGAAGCAAACGGAACATCACTTACTATCTCGCTTGACGGCAGACTCGATACCACTACTGCCCCTCAGCTCGAGGCCGAAATCACAGGCGGACTCAACGGCGTAACCAATCTCATTATCGACATGGAGAAACTCGTTTACGTTTCATCGGCCGGACTGCGCGTTCTGCTCAAGGCTCAGAAGACAATGAACAAGCAGGGCACTATGACAGTCAAAAACGTAAGCTCCGAAATCAAAGAGATTTTCGAGGTAACAGGCTTCGACGAACTCCTCAACATCGAGAAATAA
>JAFTBA010000199.1 GCA_017458545.1 Synergistaceae bacterium
ATTATATTTTTTCACCCTCTTGTGCTATCATAATCACCGCTTACACTCAAGGCTTGGAACACCGCTTAACTGGATTGGCTCTGTTCTCAGCTCTGAAGTATTATTACAGGAGGTTTATTCATTCAAATGATCCAGAAAGAAAAAAAACAGGCCGTCATCGCTGAGTTCAAAACTCACGATACCGATACAGGTTCACCCGAAGTTCAGGTAGCCGTACTCACTGAACGTATCCGCGAACTCACTGAACACCTCAAAGTCCACAAAAAAGACTTCCACTCAAGACGCGGACTCCTCAAAATGGTAGGTTCTCGCAGAAGATTACTCCGCTACCTCATGAACAAAGACTTCAACCGTTACCGTTCACTCATTGAACGTCTCGGCCTCAGACATTAGGAGGTTTTCATCAACATGAAAAAAGATATTCACCCTGCATACCAGGAATGCAAAGTTACATGCGCCTGCGGTAACACTTTCGTTACACGTTCAACTCTGAAGGAAATCAGAGTCGGAGTCTGCTCGGCCTGTCATCCGTTCTATTCGGGCAAAAAAGGCAGAGTTTTAACCGAAGCAGGAAGACTCGAAAAGTTCCAGAAGAAATACAAGGGCGTTAATTACGGCCAGAAAACTGAAGTCTAATTCACCCGGACTTAAACGGGGGCTGAAATATGCTCCCTTTTTTATTATGACAATATGAATGTAATACTTTTATCGCACACTCATGACCCCGATGCACTCGTCGCAGCTGCTGCACGAATATGTTACCGTGATGTTACTGCCTCCGAACTGCTGAAGGGCGAAGAGAAAAATTTATCGCGCTCCCTCATCGCTGACCTGTTCAGGAGCGGTCATACGTCTACGTTTGAACATGTATCATTCACTTTCGGCATTGACGGTTTAAGCAGGGTAGCCTCACATCAGTTAGTCCGTCACAGACTCGCAAGTTTCAGCCAGCAGAGTCAGCGTTACGTCAAAATGTCCCCTGACCCCGAAGCAGTCATCATACCCCCGTCAATACAAGCCAATCCAGAAGCGTTAAGGCTCTTCACTGAGTCGGTCAGAAAATCTCAGGAGACTTACGCGCAATTAACCGCTCTCGGAATCCCTAAGGAGGACGCAAGATTCATTCTTCCTCACGGCCATTCAACCCGACTCGTTATGACAATGAACGCCAGAGAACTTCATCATTTCTTCGGGTTAAGGCTCTGCAGACGCGCTCAATGGGAGATTCACGAACTCGCTAAAAAAATGTTAGCCCTTTGCCGCGAAATTGCTCCCGTACTTTTTGAGAAGGCAGGTCCTTCATGTATATTCGGGAAATGCAGCGAGGCTAAATCATGCGGAAAACCTTACAAAGATATGGAGGATTTACTTTTTGATTAAGAGATTATTTTTATGGTTAATGACAGCGTTTAACCTCTTCACTGAGGACGCTGAACTCAAAAAAATTCCCGTAGGAGGTCAGGCCGTTATCGAAGGTGTTTTGATGAAGGGCAAAAATTTATGGGGACTCGCTGTGAGAAGACCCTCAGGTGATATTTTCACTGAGACCTGGCCGAACTCCTCACGCATTGAACGTATGCCATACAAATTACCCTTCATTCGCGGTGTTGTCGTAATGTGTGAGATGATGGCTACAGGATTCAAAGCACTCTCACGTTCGGCTGAAGTAGCTCTCGAAGAAACTGATGAGACTATGACTTGGAAAGATATTCTCGCTGCCATAGCTATTGCAATTTTTGCAGTAGGAGGACTTTTCATAGCACTGCCGTTATTCCTCGCAGGCTATATCGCTGATACTCCTCTTTACGTCAACATCACTGAGGGAGTTTTAAGGGCTGTAATCTTCATCGGCTATGTTGCAGTAATAGGACTGTGGAAGGATATTAGAGAGGTCTTCAAATATCACGGTGCTGAACACAAAACTATTAACGCATTCGAACACGGCCTCAAAATGACTCCAGAAAACATTATGAAATGTTCAAGAATACATCCGAGATGCGGAACTTCATTCCTGTTAATCGCCGTCATCGTAAGCATAATAGTCTTCTCACCCGTTAAAACACTCATTGCAGGAGAAAATTTCATTCTTCAGGTACTCGCAAGAATAATCTTAATCCCCGTCGTTATAGGCATATCCTACGAGATCATAAGGTTCGCTTCAAAGTCGGGAACATTAGGGCTGTGTATAATTGCACCGTTCCTGAGCCTTCAGTTTCTGACGACAAGAGAACCTGACATTAAACAGGCTGAAGTCGCTCTCGTCTCACTTGATACCGCACTGAAAGGAGCTGTGCTCAATCCATGAACATTGAACCAAAGTTACAGGCTATCGAACAGGAATATGAAGAGGTCGGCAAAAAATTATCAGACCCCGAAATTATTTCAGACCCCAAAGAATTACAGATACTCGGGAAAAAACGCGCACAGTTAGAACCCGTAGTATCAAAATATCAGGAGTACAAATCAGCACGTCAGTCTGTCGCCGAAGCAAAAGAACTCATTAAATCAGGCGACCCCGAACTCGAAGCCTTAGCACGCGAAGAAATCTCTGAGCTTGAACCCAAAATCGAAAGTTTCACTCACGATTTGACGCTCTTACTCCTCCCCAAAGACCCCAATGATGACAAAAGCGTTATAGTCGAAATACGTGCAGGTACAGGAGGCGATGAGGCTACATTGTTTGCCGCTGACCTGTTCAGAATGTACGTGAGATTCTGCGAGCGTCAACGCTGGAAAATAGAAATCATTGACAGTTCAACAAACACCGCAGGAATCGGAGGCTATAAGGAAATCGTTTTCAGGATAGACTCGCAGGGTGCTTACAGCAAAATGAAATACGAGTCAGGAGTTCACAGAGTCCAGAGAGTACCCGTTACAGAAGCAAGCGGACGCATTCACACGAGTGCAGCTACTGTCGCGGTACTCCCAGAAGCCGATGATGTCGAAGTCGAAATCAGACCTGAAGACCTCAAGATTGACACTTACCGTTCAAGCGGTGCAGGAGGTCAGCACGTAAACATGACTGACTCGGCAGTGAGGATTACGCATTTGCCTACGGGAATAGTTGTAACGTGTCAGGACGAACGTTCACAGATTAAGAACCGCGCCCGCGCAATGTCATACCTCAAAACTAAACTCTTTGACCTCGAACAGCAGAAACAAAATTCCGAGCAGTCAGCAGAAAGAAGAGGCATGATAGGTTCAGGCGACAGAAGCGAACGAATAAGGACATACAATTTCCCTCAGAACAGAATCACTGACCACCGTATTAATCTCACTCTGTACAAACTCGAAGCATATCTTGACGGCGATTTGTACGAGATGATTGACGCTATGCTGCTGGCCGAACAGACGCAGAAGTTACAGGACATTGAGGGCTGACGACATAGTTAAACGCCTTGAGCATGAGGGCATACCTAATTCAAAGCAGGAAGCATTATGGATTACTGCTCATGCTCTCGGCGTAAACAACGCTGAGATTTTTGCAAGGGATAATTTTTCGGCTGACGAGGAACGCAAGATTGACGCTCTGATTTCGAGGAGAGTAATTGACCGTGAACCCCTGCAATATATTCTGGGTGAGGCTGATTTTTACGGAAGGGATTTCCGCGTTGGGAAGGGCGTATTGATTCCGAGAGCTGACACTGAGACTCTGATTGAGGGTGTGAAAAGGTGCTTTGATGTTGATGATGAGTTTTACTTTCTCGACTGGGGTACAGGGTCGGGCTGTATCGCCGTAACAATTCTGCTTGAGTTCCCTAAATCTTACGGGTACATGCTCGACATAAGCGGTGAAGCACTGAGTTACGCGCGTGAGAATCTGAGCCGTTACGGAGTGAACAAGAGGGCTGAAATCATCGGTGAAGTTTCGGGAGTTCCTGACCCGTTAGACTTAATCATCAGCAACCCTCCGTATATACCTTCGGGCGAAATTGACGGGTTAATGCGCGAGGTTAAGGATCATGAACCTCATACTGCGCTTGACGGAGGTGCTGACGGAATGAAGTATTACCGTGAAATTTTCTGTCTTGCAGCGGCCAAGTTAAAGCGCGGAGGGTATATAATTTTTGAGACGGGTAATTTGAATCAGGTTGAGGCACTGAAG
>JAFTBA010000200.1 GCA_017458545.1 Synergistaceae bacterium
ACACTCATTCGTTTGAGCTCAGAAGGTGAAGCAGCGAATGCCGAAGCAGTGAATACCGTAAGCAGTATAAATGCAGATAAAATTTTTCTCATGATAATTTTCCTTTCCGTATGAAGTAACTGCAATAATAAACCGTTCTGCTCAAGTATGCAATTTTATTTATCGGAAAAGCGACGTAATACCCCTAGCTTTAGCTATGGGGATATAAGCCGCTAATATATTTTACTAGTAGTATATAATTCTAGTAAAAGGAGGTGAGATTAAGAACATGTATCTTACAGTCAAGCAGCAGTTAAAGCATTTGTCAAAAGTTGAATATCGAAATCTGCGTGAGTTGTGCCGAACTTCTAAAAACTTGATGAATGAGGCTATCTATATTAATCGGCAGTATTTTTTCAATGAAGGGAAATATCTAGGTTACGAGAAAACTTACGCAATATTGAAGTCTTCTGAGAATTACAAGATATTGAACTCGAATATGGCACATCAGAGTATGAAGGTTGTTGACTGCATGTTCGCTTCTTTCATTGCGCTGTTAAATCTTGTGAAGAAAAAGCAGTACGACAGCAGAGCCGTGAAAATACCGCATTACTTGCCTAAAGACGGATATGCGCCGTTAATAATTCAGCAGTTCACAATACGCAATCAGATATTCACACTGCCATATTCAAAACAATATGGAGAAGAGCATTCAAAGATTTCGATAAAAGTACCGCCAATCCTTGAAGGCAGGAAAGTCAAATACATAAAAATAATCCCGATAAATAACGCTAGGTTCTTTGAGATACAGTACACATACGAGGCTGTAGAGGTTCAAAGGGAATTAGACGAACAAAAAGCATTAGCGATAGACTTCGGGCTTGATAACTTGATGACCTGCGCAACAAGTGAAGGACAGTCATTCATCATAGACGGGCGTAAACTGAAAGCTATAAATCAATGGTACAACAAGCAGAATGCGAGACTTCAAAGCGTGAAAGATAAGCAGAAATACAAAAAGGCTACATTCAGGCAAATACAACTTGCAAGAAAACGTAAACTGCGAATGAATGACTATATTTCCAAAGCGTGCAGGAAAGTAATAAATCACTGTCTTTTGCATAACATAGGGGTATTAGTTTGCGGTTACAATGTAACGTTCCAGAGAGGCGCGGATATGGGAAAAGTGAATAATCAGAATTTCGTAAATATCCCATATGGCGAAATAAGGCAAAAGCTAGAGTATCTCTGTGAACTCTACGGAATTAAGTACGTAGAGCAGGAAGAAAGCTATACATCAAAAGCAAGTTTTTGGGATAAAGATAACCTTCCCGTATACAACGCCGATAATCCACAGAAATATAAATTTTCGGGCAGGCGCATTCATAGAGGGTTGTACCAGACGAGCACAGGCTTTGAGTTCAATGCAGACGTGAACGGAGCGTTGAACATACTCAGAAAAAGTAATGTTGTGTCCCTTTGGGGGCTATACAGTAGGGGCGGACTGGCCACGCCCGTAAGAATAAGGCTCTTAGGAGCAAACTTCTTACGAACCCCCTGCCTTTAGGCATGGGGAGGTTCAGCTCCTGATGTTATCCTAGAATTGAAGTACTTGAAGCCGTTTCGTGTGTAAAAATTCATAAGAGCATCAACATTCTCACATTCCAAGAATGCAATTACACCCCCGAAAAAGTATTTTCCCCTCCGTACAATATCAATAGCAGTCTCAAGCAATTCCGTGCCGTTAATACGCATATCTTCAGGAAGAGCAAAATTTTTACCGAGCTGTGCTATAAGATATGCAGAGGCAGTATAAGTATTATTCTCTTCGTTTAGGACGCTCACCCGTGAAAGTTTTTTTGCCGCTGACTTGCTGAGATGTTCAGCCCTTATTGAAACAGGTTTTAACGCCAGCGAAAAATACCCGGCTAACCCGGCATTATCATTTCTGAGAACCAAATAAGTAACAGACTGATTTTTCTTCGTGAACTCAACAGCATTACACTGCAGGAAATGTTCAACATCATGATTAACGGGGCATGAAAAAGAAAGCAGCCATTCATTAAGTTTTTGCTCTCCGATATACGTTGCTTTGTCCTCACTCATATAGGCTCTGATATTAACTGCTGTATACTGCATCACCATTTTTTCTTGGCCATCAACTCAAGTATTTCCTGCTCACTGACCGCTAATTTTACATTACAGGAATGCGTTTCATGACGATTAGCACGCTCAATTTCTGATTCCTCAATGGCGTGTATGAATCTTTCAGCAGCTCTTTTGTCCGAAAGTATAAAATTATGTGTAATGCTTGACGTTGCCAAAACTCGTACCTCCTCAAAAAAGTCCCCCCGTTTAAGGGAGGACTCATCGTTAATATACTCAGTACCCTTTGTTTCGCAGAAGACTCCTTCTGTGGAACAGGTCTTCCTCAATCTCATCGGTCTGTTCCCCGAGCATGAATCTCTCCTCAAACAACGCATCTCCTGCAACATCATCCTTGCCTTTGAACGCGCTTTTCAGGAATATCGGCGTAATTATCGTACATACTATTATCATTATGATTATCGGCCCTAAATCTTCCTCCGCAATCAAATTCATCGATACTCCCTTACCCGCAACTATCAGCGCAACTTCTCCCCTGCATACCATTCCGAGTCCTACCTGGTAGCTCTGACGCATATCGAAACCGCAAATCTTCGCTCCTAAACCGCATCCGAATAGTTTTGACACTATGCTCACGATTACTATTACCACCGTGAATATCACAGTTTCAGACGAAATCGCCGGCAGCGTAACCTCAAGTCCTATGTTCGCAAAAAATACGGGCGTTAGCAGCAAATATGCTATCGTATCGAACTTGCTCGCTATGTACTGGCCTTTGGGCGAAATAGATATTATCATTCCTGCCGCAAACGCTCCGATTATGTCTGCTACTCCGAATACTACTTCAGCTGCCCATGCCATAAACAGACACAATGCAAATCCCATTACGGGGTAACGTCTCAGATTTCTTTCTGCCTGTACTCTGTCTGACCATATCATTGCTTTCCTGTATGCCCAGCCCGTTACTCCGACAAACACAAAGAAACCTGCTATTTTCAGGAAGACTAACGGGAGATTCATATTCCCTCCGCTTATACCCGTTACTATCGTAAGGCATATTAATCCGAGAATGTCATCTATTAATGCCGCCGCTAATATAGTATTGCCTACTTTGGTCGACATCTTGCCGAGTTCCTTCAGCGCTTCAACGGTTATTGACACCGATGTTGCTGTCAGTACAGCCCCTACGAAAATCGCAGTGTGGAAATCCACTGAAGGATTCATCATGTACATCATTCCTGCACCCATTCCCAATGGGAATATTACCCCTAAGAGTGCCACTGCGAATCCTGCTTTACCTGATGCTTTAAGCTCATCAAGGTTCGTTTCCATTCCTGCCGTGAACATTATCACTATGACTCCGAGTTCAGCCATTCGAGACAGAAGCGGTGAGGGCATAAGACAGAACTGCACTCCGAATAACGACTGCGTTATTGCACCTAATACTGCAGGACCGAAGAATAACCCTGCCATTAACGCGCCGACAACCTGCGGCAGCTGAGCACGCTGTGAAAATATACTGAAGATTTTTGTTGACATCAGAATTACGCAGAGGCTCAATAAATAGTTGTAGCCTTCCATGATATTTAACGTTACCCCCTTGAGTATTCCTGAAAATTAAAGCTCGTATTCATCATCGCCGGCTTCACCGAGCAATGCACTTACCTGATGCCGCCATGGCATTGAAGGGTGTGCGCCGATTTTAGTACACGCTAATGCTCCGCAGGCTGACGCAAATTTAGCCGCTCTCCTTATGGGCATTCCCTCGCATAACCCTACGCATAAACCTGCACAAAAAGCATCACGCGCTCCCGTGTTATCAACAGAACGTATATTAAAAGCGTCAAACGTAAAATTATCTCCGCCCTTAACAAATATCATTCCGCCTTTTGAACTGCGTGTTACGGCAAGACATTTAACTCCCCTGCCGATTATTTCATCAGCCATAGAGTCTATTGATTTATGCTGTTTGTGTCCTGCGTAAAAATTTAATGCTTTCTCGTTAAGTATAAGGTAGTCAATATTACCCCAAACTTCTTTCGGTAACGAATAAGGCGGTTCAGCTGATAAAAACGTTCTGCACCCGTGACGGCGCGATAGTTTTAATCCTGCTATTACTGTTTGTGCAGGGCTCTCCATCTGGAACAATGCCGCGTCCGATGTCTCAAATATTTCGGCTGCCCTCGTCATCGCTCCGTCATCAAGAAGTGTATTGGCTCCCTGCGAAATTACTATTGAATTATCACCTTCATCTGTTACTGTGATTACTGCCGTACCCGTAGGTGCTTCGTTACGTGTCTGAAGCTGTGAACAGTCTACTCCGTTCTCAGTAAGGACGGATTTAAGCCGTCTGCCGAAATCATCACTGCCTACACAGCCTATGATGTGAGACTTAGCACTCAGTCTGGCTGCCGCTAAAGCCTGATTAGAGCCTTTACCGCCCCCGGCCATACCGAATGCTCCGCCTATAACTGTCTCGCCTTTATGCGGACAATGCGGTGCGCGTATTACTAAATCAATATTGAGTGAACCTACTACTGCTACTGCTGACAATTTGAACAGCCTCCCTTATTCCTGTTTATGAGCAGTTATAATTTTCGTATAATATCACAAATAATTCTTTTAATTTCAGGAGGGACTTGTTAATCATGCAGGAGTTTTTGAATTTCCTCGATGCTCTTGACGGTTTTCTGTATTATCCAGTTTTAATTGTTGTACTCATTTTTGCAGGACTCTATTTCTCGTTAAAATCAAAATTCGCACAGGTACGTCTGTGTTGTGAGTCCGTCCGCTTAATCGCTGAACGCCCAGGTAACAAAAATGCTATCTCATCATTCGGCGCGTTAATGGTCTCAACAGCTTCACGGGTCGGAACAGGTAACATCATCGGAGTCTCAACAGCTATTTGTTTGGGAGGACCTGGAGCAGTATTCTGGATGTGGGTGCTGGCAATACTCGGAGGAGCAAGCGCACTCGCCGAAAGCACTCTCGCTCAGGTTTTCAAGAAACACGATGAAGGAACTGGAAGGAGTTACGGAGGACCTGCGTTCTATATTGAAGCGATACTCCACAGCAAAGCTACGGCAGTAATTTTCTCGCTGTTCCTGATCGCAACGTATGCTTTCGGTTTCAACGCGCT
>JAFTBA010000032.1 GCA_017458545.1 Synergistaceae bacterium
CCATAAATTGACACATGAAGAATTTGAAGAGATACTCGAAAATTGGGAGTATGACCCTGATTATAACGGTGAATATGATGAATATAATGAGAACGGTCTGCCTCTGATTGATGATGAGTTCGGGAATCCTACATACGGGTCGTTTGAGGCCATGTATGAGACAAGGCACGGGCTTTGCGAAGAAGTAACGCTTGATGAGCTTCTTGCATAGATAGACAACTTATAGTGAGGCGTTAGAGCCGTAAAGATTCACTTGAAGTTACAGATGTATAATAATTTTTGAGGTGATAAAAATGGAAGCATTACTTGAGAGACCGACAAAAACAACAAAATGGGTGAAACCTACGAGAAAGCTGACTGAAGATGAAATTGAGGACTTAATCGAAAACTATGATTATGATCCTTCAGTTTATGACGATGACGACAGTACGGAACTTGATCCGATTTACGATGTTTACGGCAATCCTACGGAGTCGACGATAAGGGCAATCTATGAGGGGGAACACGGAATTACAACAAGTACTACTCTTGATGAATTGCTTGATTGGATAGATAAATTGTAATGAGAGAAATAGAAGAATCGCGCGATTTCAAGCATGATAAAAGACGAATAGATAGGAGCGGAAGGTATCGCAGAGTCTTAAAAGAGAGACTTGCCCATGCTTTATTTTGTCTTGTAAATGATATACCTCTCGATTATTCATATCATGACCATGCGCTTATCGGAAAACGTTTAGGTTATCGGGAATGCCATTTGTCTTTTGACCTCGTGCTTGTGTATAAGCTCAGTGATGATGATGTTCTTCTACTCGATAATTTAGGGAGTCACAGCGAGGTGTTAGGGCTATAGACGTTCATTCCCTCCCGAAACGCCTCATCAGGTCAGCATTCTTCAACTCAATCATTACGGGTCTGCCGTGAGGACATACATACGGCTGTTCGCACTCATGGAGTTCGCGCCAAAGACTCAAAGCCTCATCACCTGCCAGTTTCGTTGTCAGTTTAACGGAGGCTTTACACGCCATTGTTGCCCACGTACGCCACAAAATATTCTTAGCATCGCCGTCATGATTGTTCTTCAACGCTCTCAACGATGCACGCAATAAAGCCTCAGGCTCAAACTCAACATCTCCGATTGCAGGCACAGCATTCATAGCAACACCTGATACAGTATTCTCAAATTCAAACCCCGAACTCCTCAACACCTCCTCAAATTCATCAGCCTCAAGCGCAAGTGTAGGGTGCAAAATTACAGGCACTAACAACTTCTGAACGTTCAGCGATTTTTCAGCGGCATTCCTGATACGTTCGTAATTAATCCGTTCGTGAGCAGCGTGAGGGTCAATCAGCGTCAAACCATCAGCAGTATCATACACAAGATAACCCCCTGAGTTCTGACCCATGAACGTTACTTCAGGAACATCAGCATCAACAGCACCGTCATCAGCAAAAATATCAATCTGTCTGAAACTGTCCCTGTCATAATTTCCTATGCCTTTAATTTTTGACGGAGTATCTCGGAAATCCCATCCTGAACGCGAAGAAGAGGGCTGAGTTTTCGGTGAAGGTGTAATTTTAACGGGAGCGGTTAAGGATTTTTCTGTTATTTCGGGAATGAACATGGGACTTCCCAGGCGTTTGACTGCGTTTTTGACGGACGAGTAAATTTCATCGGGGTAACGGAAACGCACTTCAGCTTTCGCAGGGTGAATGTTCACGTCAACAAGCGACGGTTCAAGCGTAAAGAACAATGCCCAATTCCCTGCGAGTTCACGCGCTGCCGTAGCAACTGCAGATTTTATTACGGGGTCATTAACAGCACGGCCATTAACGAACGACATTACATCGCCCCGTCCTGAAAGCCCTGCTCTTGATTGAAACCAGCATTCGAGCTTTAAGTGTTCTGCCTGAATTTTGACGGTTTGAATCTCAGCACCTTCAGGCCAGATTTTAGAGAGTACACGTTTTCTGTCGCCTGAACCGTCAGTGCTGAAAATTTCCTTACCGTCATGTTCGAGTCTGAATGACACTGAAGGATTACACACCGAATATTCACGGAGGAACACTGCAGCGCGTCTTAATTCACCTGAAGCACTCTTGAGGAATTTTCTTCGTGCAGGTAACCCTGAGAATAAATTATCGATTTGAACGCGAGTACCGGGTGAGCATTTTGCACGGACATGCTCAGTGATTTTGCCGTCATGGGTACGGATTAAACCGCCCTCAGTATCATCGGGTTGACGGCTTCGTATTTCGACATCGGCAACGGCAACGAGACTCGCTAAAGCCTCACCGCGATAACCTAATGTGCTTATGGTTTCGAGGTCTGAGACTTCTCGGAGCTTGCTTGTTGCGTGATACGTGAGTGCCAACGGAAGATCATCGAATGCTATACCTGAACCGTCATCTTCAACGGTTATGCGTAAGCGTCCCCCGTCTTTGAGGGCTACGTTAATGCGTGATGCTCCTGCATCGAGAGAGTTCTCTGTGAGTTCCTTAACCGCTGAGGCAGGACGTTCAACAACTTCACCTGCGGCGATTCTGGACCAGACGTTTTCAGGAAGATATTTTATTGATGGCATAACAGACTCCTTTACGTTAAATTGTAACTATAATAACACCTTGTATCAGGTGAAATTTTTGTGCTGCATCGAAATTTTCAGGATTACAGCATGTAAATGCGTACAAACACCGTCAGCCCTTAGTATATAATTACGTGCGGAACTAATCCGCATTTCATCACATTAAAAGGAGAATTAATCACGTGAAACTTACCGATGAAGAAGTCAACGAAATAGCTTTAGAATCGCGCCTGCTCCTCAATGAACAGGAACTCAAAGGAGCAGTACGTTACATCAACAACTTTCTTGATGCACTCGAATGCTTCAAGGAATTAGACCTCAGAGACGTAGAACCCTTCAGCTTTGCTGAGGCTCTCGAATGCCCCTTACGCGAGGACATAGTGATACCCTTCAGCGACACTGAAGCGATACTTCATGAGAGCGAACACGTAGACGGTTCATATTTCAAAGTACCGCGCATAATGGAGGAATAATTTGTCATGGAACTTTACGAACTTAATCTTCACTTCCTCACCGAAGGACTCAAAGCCAAAAAATTTTCACCCTCAGAACTTTTCGAGTCCTGCCGTAAAAGAATCGAACAGTGTGAGAATAACATTCACGCCTTAATCACTGAGACTTACACCGCTCCTAAACCGGTCGAAAACTCAGAAGGTACTCTCGCAGGAATACCCGTAATCCTCAAAGATAACCTCTGCACTAAAGGTATTCGCACTACAGCAGCAAGTAAGATTCTCGGAAACTGGAAGCCCCCTTATGACGCTACGGCATGGAAGAAACTCCGCGAGGCCGGAGCAGTCTTAATGGGCAAAGCTAACATGGATGAGTTCGCAATGGGTAATACCTGCGGCAATTCTGCTTTCGGCCCTACACGTAACCCTAACGATATTACGCGCGTTCCCGGCGGTTCATCGGGAGGAAGCGCAGCAGCTGTAAGCGCAGGTTATGTACCTTTCTCGCTAGGAAGCGACACGGGCGGTTCAATCCGTCAGCCTGCATCTTTCTGCGGAACTTACGGTTTCAAACCAACTTACGGTATGGTCAGCCGTTACGGTTTAATGTACTAAGGCTCATCACTCGACCAGATAGGCCCGTTCGCAAGAACTGTACACGATTTGCAGATAGTAATGTCAATCATCTCAGGCCATGACC
>JAFTBA010000005.1 GCA_017458545.1 Synergistaceae bacterium
TTCCGTCAACGATCCCTCCTGCAGCGTCAGTAGGTCCGTCAGTACCGTCAGACCCCAGCGATGCAACAGCTATTCCATCGAGTCCGTCAATACCTGTTGCAGCAGAAAGCGCAAGTTCCTGATTGCGTCCTCCGAGTCCTTTGCCCGTAAGGTGCACAACAGTTTCACCGCCTGCGATTATCGCGCAAGGTGCTTTAACGGGTCTTCCCGAAGCCTTAACCTCACGCGCAACAGCAGCCAAAAATGAACCTGCTTCTCTGGCCTCACACGTTAATGTTGTAGTCAGCACTAAAGGTGTGTAACCTTTCTTTTCTGCGAGAACGCTCACAGCCTGACACAGTGCCGTAACACTTCCTGTTATAGTTGCGGTAACGTTGTCGAGTTTCTTGGGGGTCTCGCGCGAAAGTATTTTGAGGAGTTCGGGTTTGACCCTGAGATTATATTTTTTGACGACTGCAAGAGCTTCATCGCTTGTTGACATGTCCGGTGCTGCAGGTCCTGAGGCAATGCTGTCGAGCCTGTCGCCCAATACATCGGACAGTACCACCATGAACACATGAGCAGGTGCGCACATTTCGGCGAACCTTCCGCCTTTAACCGATGAGAGGTGTTTGCGTATCGTGTTAATCTCAACTATATCTGCTCCGCAAGCAAGCAGCTGACTCGTAACGTCCTGCATATCATCGAGCGTTACACCCTCAGCAGGCATCTCGAACAGTGCTGAACCTCCTCCGCTCACAAGGAAAAGAACTGTATCATCAGCACAAAGATTCCTGACGTGTTTAAGGAGTGCTTCAGTGCCTTTGATTGTATTTTCGTCTGGAACGGGATGGCCTGCCTCAAAAATTTCGAGACCTTTAATTTCGCCCATTGAGTGTTCGTATTTTGTTACGACAGCACCTGTTACGCCGGGACCTAGAATGTCGGAAGCTGCCTTAGCCATTCTCCAAGCAGCTTTGCCTATTGAAGCGAGAACGATTTTTCCTTTGCCTTTGCGCGAAGTGAATGCAGGGTTATTGAGAGCATCTTTCACAGCATTTTCGGGTAATACTGCTTTAACGGCTGAGTTGAGAATTTCGTGCAAATCATTTTTCAGCATGTTTTATCGTTAAGTCCTTCCGTTTTGAATTTTAACCTGTCTGTTATTATTTTGACGGCTGTTGTATCCATATTGTTGCGGCCTGATTGAGATTAAGGGTAAATCTTTTCCTGCCTACCTCGCATGAGAATTTATCATTTTCATTGCTTAACAGCTTTAATTCAGCACCGTTCACAAAACCTTCAGCAATAAGTTCTTTGCGTAAAGGTTCGTCAGCCGTAAGCCTGAGTATTATTCCTTCCGAACCTGTTTCGCACAGAGTCAGCGGTACAGGAACGAGCAGTATAGGTTTTTCAATGGCAAGGAAAATTTCATCAACCCATGACTGATGTTCGGCCTTAGCTTTCCTGAAGTATTCGAGCAGTGCGTAGAGTCTTTCTTCGGTAACGTTATCGACATAATGTTCCATTGAACATGCCATTTCCGATGAGTGGTCGCGGTCAAGCCCTAAAAGTTCGTGGAAGAATGCCCTGAATCCCTCGTGCCTCCTGAAAACGGTCATACCTTTGCGTCTACCTGCGTCAGTGAGGTGAAGAGTGCCGTAACGCTCATGTTTAAGGAGTTCGAGGTCAACAAGTTTTTGAACTGTCGCTGTAACAGTACCCTTAGTTATCTTGAGTCGTTCGGCCAAATCGGTAACGGTAACACTTCTTCCTGTGCTTTCGAGGAGGAACAATTCTTCAAGATAGTCTTCAATTCTGGGGGATAACATGAAATATCACCTCAATTTTTTGTTTGCTTAATAAATTTTTTTCGACATGAGAATTATACCTTGTTTAATGCTCAAAAAAAATTACCCCCTCACTTAAAGGGAGTAACTTTTCATTTTTATGTTTCGTTTTAGGACAGCTGAACGATAGCCGAAGTTACCGGAGCGAATATTGACGTTGCTATTATGGCGATGATACCTCCCACGAAAACAATCAGCATAGGTTCAAGCAATGACACTGTAGCTTTAACCTGTTCATCGAGTTCCTGATCGTACCAAGTCGCAACACGTTCGAGCATACTGTCTAAATGTCCTGTTTCCTCTCCTATTCTCATCATCTGAGACACTAACACAGGGAATATTCCTGCCTGTCTCGCAGAATCTCCCAGTGATATTCCTCTGATTACCCCCTGCCTCAAATGCGAGTAGCCTTCCTCAACAGCTGCATTCCCTGCAGTACCTTCAGCCATTTCGAGTCCTCTCACTATCGGTACTCCTGCTGCTGTTAATGCTGAAAGTGTCCTGCTTGAACGGGCCATTGATGCTTTCATGATGAGTTCCTTCATGACCGGGATTTTGAGTTTCACTCTGTCCATGAAGCCTTTAGTGTGTTTGTTTGTCGACAGGAAATGAAGCCCGAAAATTATTCCTGCAAATATCGCAGCGATTATGTACCAGTTTTTAGAGAACCAGTTACCGACAGCAAACATAATTAATGTTACCTGCGGCAAGTCAATATTAAGAGCCGCGAAAGTTTCTTCAAATTTGGGAACGAGGAACATAAAGAAAAATATCAATATACCTACTGCAAACAGCATTATGAACGCAGGATAGAACATTGCGCTTTTAATCTTGCTGCGTAACTGCTCTTGTTTTTCGAGGAGTACTGCTGACTGTTCTAGCGACTGACCTAACAATCCTCCCTCTTCGCCTGCCTCTATCAGTGAAATCAAAAGTGCATTGAATGCTTTTTCCTGACTCATTGCCTGACTGAGAGGCATTCCCCTGTCCAATCTGTTTTTGATGTTGTTGAGCGCGTAACGTAATGAGGCATTCTTTTCGCCTCCTGCTATAACGTCTATTGAGGTCGACAGACTCAAACCTGCATTCTCCATTGTAGCAAGCTGCCTGAAGAAAACCATAAGTGTTTTCAAAGGTACTTTGCCTCCGCTGAAAATATGTCCCAAATCCATATTGAGCAGTGATTTAAGGGATGAACCGCCCGATGATGATGATGATTTTTTTTGTGAAGCAGGTGTCTTAGTCTGAGTGCTGCCCTGAGCATTGAGGTTAATTACTATCATGCCTCTGCCCCTGAGCGTATCAAGTGCTGTCTTCTGGTCGTCAGCGTCAACATATCCCTCGACCATTTCACCGTCAACAGCTCTGGCACGGTATTTGAAATTCATTTTAACTCACAGCCTCCCGCGCTAAATACTTGAGGACATAACGCGCTCAATTTCGGTCTGATCGTAAGCGAAACTCTTAGCTGTAGCGCGTGAAATTTTGCCGTCCTTAACCCATTTCACTAAATCCTGTTCCATAGTGTGCATTCCGAAACTCATTCCCGTAAGCATGGCATTGCGTATGCTGCTGATTTTGCCCTCTCGAATGCTCGCGCGTATTGCAGGAGTAGTGATGAGTATTTCGGTAGCGCAGACTCTTCCCTTAATGTCGTCTCTCGGGATTAACTGCTGTGAGCATATTCCGAGAAGCGTATAGGCAAGCTGCAAACGAATCTGATTCTGCTGGTGAGGAGGGAAAACATCAACAATTCTCTCTATCGACTGTGAAGCGTCCTGTGTGTGAAGCGTTCCGAAAACCAAATGCCCTGTTTCAGCAGCAGTGATAGCAGCACCTATGGTTTCAAGGTCTCTCATTTCGCCTATCATTATGACATCGGGGTCCTGTCTGAGAACGTGCCTTATTCCCGAAGCAAAGTTCTCAGTGTCATGGCCTATTTCGCGCTGATGTATTACCGAGAGTGCAGGAGTGTGTATGTATTCGATAGGGTCTTCAATGGTAACTATGTGGGCTTTACGGTTGCGGTTAATCTCGCTGATTATTGCGGCGAGGGTTGAGCTTTTGCCGTGACCTGTCGGACCTGTTGCGAGGAATAATCCTCTGTGTTTCTGGGACATCGTTTTGAGTATCGGCGGCAGCCCTAACTCATCGAGCGAACGTATTATTGTCGGAACGAGTCTGAACGTTAATGATACGCCGTTCATTTCGCGGTAAGCACTGCCCCTGAACCGCTGGGTGTCGTAAGTAAATGCGAAATCCAAATCTCCTGTCCTGTTGAATCGTTCGAGCTGGGAGTCCGTGAGAATCTCGCTGACGAATTTTTCGAGAGCTTCTTTCGTGAAGACAACAGACTCCTCAATGTAATTCAATTCACCGTGAATCCTTAACGCAGGAAGACAACCCGAGCTTAAATGAATATCGCTGGCTCCGTCATCAATGGCCATGTTTATGAGTTTTTCCAGATCCGGATTGTTAAATCGTTGCACTTAATATCTCCTCCAATGATGTGTAACCCGAAATCGCCGCGTTAATACCTGCACGGCGTAATGATTTCATGCCGTCCTGAAGTGCTGCGTTTCTGAGTTCGAGAGTATCAGCACCTTTGATTATCATTTCGCGTAAATGGTCATTGAGTACCATTATCTCGTAGATTCCGCGTCTTCCCCTGTAACCGTGTCTGCAATTCTGACAGCCTACGGGTTTGAATGCAGTGCTTCCCTGAGGAACTCCGAGCTTCTCGCAGGTAACTTCGTCGAGTTCGTATTCTTCCTTGCAATGAGGACACAGACAACGTACAAGACGCTGAGCTATTACCCCTGTTAATGACGCTGAAAGAAGGAACGGTGCAACACCCATATCAATCATACGGATAGCAGCGCTGGGAGCGTCGTTAGTATGCAGCGATGAGAGAACGAAATGCCCTGTTAAAGCCGAACGTATAGCGATTTGAGCAGTAGGGGTATCACGAATCTCACCTATCATTATTTTGTCGGGGTCCTGCCTCAGAATTGAACGCAATGCGCTGTCGAAGGTTAAACCTGCTTTTTCGTTTACGTTTACCTGATTGATACCGGGTATGTAGAACTCTACGGGGTCCTCTACTGTTATGATGTTAATGTCGGGGTGGCTGATTTTCTTGAGCATTGAGTAAAGTGTAGTTGATTTTCCCGAACCTGTAGGGCCTGTAGCGAGTAACATTCCCCAAGGGGTATTACAGAAACTTTCGACGTATTTCATATCGTCATCGTCAAAGCCTAACTCCTCAAGCTCAACGAATGAGTGATCCCTGTCGAGAATACGAAGAACAATTTTCTCACCGCTCATAGTCGGCAGTGAACTTACGCGCAAATCTATATGTCTTCCGTCAATAATCGTGAGTATTCTTCCGTCCTGAGGCTTACGTTTTTCAGCAATGTCCATGCCTGCCATAATTTTGAGACGTGAAATGACTGCAGGCTGAACTACTGCAGGGTACTGGTTATGTATGTATAATGCCCCGTCAACCCTGAATCTGATTCGGCTCATCTGTTCGTAAGCCTCGAAATGAACGTCCGAAGCATTTTCGCGTACTGCGTCCTGAATAGCATTGTTGACGAGTTCGATTAAAGGAGCATCATCGGGGTTCATTGTCGACGTAGTTGCGGACAAAGGCGTGTAAGTGTCGCCTGCCTCCATTGAGTCGGTTAAAGCTCCCTGTAAATTTGCGCTGAAATCGTATATGCGCTGAATGTTACGGCTTATGTCATCTCCGCCTGAGGTAGCTATACGGAGGTCATGTCCTGTGAGTAATTTTATTTCGTCCTGAGCAGGAAGGTCTAAAGGGTCGGACATGGTAACGAGGAGAGTATCATCGTCATCAATTTTCAGAGGAATAAGGCTGAGTCTTTCAGCGACGTTGCGCGGAATCATTTTGATAGCTTCGTCCTGAGCCTGATAGCGGTCGAGCTGAATGAACTGTAATTCGAGCTGGACTGCAAGAGTTTCGGCAACCTGAGTCGGGGTTAAAGCTCCGAGAGAAACGAGAATTTCACCCAAACGTTTGTCAGAGGATTTCTGAATCATTAATGCTTTGTCGAGAGAGTCCTGACTTACGAGGTCATATTCTCTGAGAATCTCACCGAAACGCTTTCGCTGTGTGAAAAAAATATCCTGCAAAAAAGTTTCCTCCCTCAATACAAAAATTTTCACATCGTAATTATATTACACTTTGAGATATTCCCTGCGCCTCAGCTGTGAGAAATGAACAGGCGTGATACAATAAACTCCGCAGGCAGTCCAGACGGCCGCTGATTCATTCAGAGGAAAGTCCGGGCTTCACAGGGCAGGATGCCGGATAACGTCCGGCCGAAGCAATTCGAGGGAAAGCGCAGCAGAAAATATACAGCCGTGATTCTAGGGTATAGGGCGCAGGGTGTAGGGAATAGGGTATAGGGTATAGCTAACCCCTAACCCCTCTCCCCTAAACCCTAGCCCCTAGACTGACGGCAAAGGTGAAAAGGTGCAGGGTAAAAGCCCACCAGGTACGGAGCAATCCGTACGCTTTGCAAGCCCCATCCGAAGCAAGATCTAATAGCGAAGGTTAAAAAGCGGCCCGCTTACTTCAGGGTACGATCGCTCGAGGAGTTCCGCAAGGAATTTTTCCCAGATAAATGGCCGTTAATCACACAGAACCCGGCTTATGTACTGCCTGCTGTTTCACATTTCACGAAGGGATAATCATTCACACATTGGGAAATAATACTAAATTTTATGACTGGCAGCTCCGCGCATACGCTCACATTAAAGACAATAACGCCGTCCTCTCTGCTCCTACAGGCTCAGGCAAAACCCTCGTAGCTTATTTATGGGCAGGTATTCTCAACATTGACGGACAAATTAACTCTCAACCGGAAGCAAGACGCATAATTTTCACTGCACCCATTAAGGCTTTAAGCAACGAAAGATATTTAGACCTCAGACGAATGGGACTCGATGTCGGTATCGAAACAGGCGATTTCAAACGCAACGAAGGCGCAGGTATCATCTGCTGCACTCAGGAAATATATACCATGAAATATGCCCGTGTTCCTAACCAGAAATTAATTGTTGACGAGTTCCACTACATATTCAATGACGAAAGCAGAACAAGAAATTATATTGACGGCATAAAGAACACTGATCCCGATACTCAAATACTCGTTATGTCAGCAACTTTAGGCGGTGTAAAAAACGTAGGCAGATATTTATCCGAAATATGCCGCAGAGATTTTGTCATTCACGCAGGACGTAAACGAATCACAGAGTTAATCTTTCAGCCAGATACCCCCGTTAAATTACATGAAATACATGACGCACTCGTGTTTCTGTTCTCGCAAAGAGGCGTTATTGACCTGGCCGATATGATTTCGAGAACCAGAAAGCGAATCCCTCCCGAAAACGTTAAACGTATTGACGAACTCGCTAAAATTCTCGAAGTCAAAAGAACTTTACCGTTCCTCTACAAAGGTGTAGGAGTCTATCACGGCAGTATGTTACCGAAAGAAAAATTACTGGTTGAATCGGCGTTCAGAGAAAGATTACTCGATGTTGTCTGCGGAACTAACGCGCTTGCTTTAGGGGTTAATCTTCCTGCGGAGTATGTTATTTTTGCACAGCTGGTCAACTACTATAACTATATGCCCATAACACGCAATGAGTTTTTACAGATGGCAGGACGCGCAGGACGTAAAGGACTCTTTGACCCGGGATATGTTACGTTCCTGAAGGACTCGGAATTTGAATGCGGACATTTCAAGACAGGGGCAATCTTCCGTAAACTCATGGCTAAGGAAGCTGAACATGCTGTTATAAGATTAACGCCCTCATACGGAAGGCTGCTGCGTAATCAGGTGCTTATTGATGTCGAAGCAGAATACATAGCTGAATATTCACTGCCCTCAAGAAATGTCAACGAAGTCATGAGGGAAATGAAGTCCGGAATGAGAAAGATTAATTTTCTTGCTAAAAGGCTCGTACGAAAAGGCAGCAGAGAAAGATTTTTGAAGATACTCGCTGAAATATGGTATGACGAAATGGAAATCGAAGAGAACCTCGAAATGGCAAGGCTGTTTTTCGATGAAGGCAATCCCAGCGCGTTAATGGCCGCAAAATTAATCGTGCAGTATGAGAGAAATTACCTTCAGGCACTGCTGAAGATTAAGAGATTCGCTAACAGACTGCCGAGTAACAGACGTTTCAGACTGATGGACGAGTTGAATAAGACCGTCAACAGTATTGACCCTACGATTTACGGTTTCGAGGAAAAGTTAGGAGAGATTGAAGCAGGACAGGTAAATAAAGCCTCCGAAGAATAGTGTTATAAAAATTCCCCCCTCTTAACGGTTAAAGGGGGGAATCAAAAAAACTTAACGCTCAAAAAATTTCTTTATCTTCCCGAAAAATATTCCTGCCGTTACAAATATTACTCCGGTCAGCGTAAATCCCCATGCTTTAGGCAAGTAACCGAATAAATGATCAAAGAAATATCTTGACGCTAACAATGCACAAAACGTTATCCCTATTCCGTAATGACCCCTGTAAATATTCAGCAGCATTAACGCAGCAACAATTACGGCATTGATTACGGGGTAAACATTCCTTCCCGACGCAAATATCTCACCCCTCCAGAAATCAGGCCATGTCAGCAGCAGTCCGAACACTCCGAGCATTAACATACCCATCACAGCAGTGTCGCGCCATTTCGACATGAACGACATCACTGCCCCCGTAACAGTCAGAATGATTAGTGCCTCAGTTCCTCCTAAACACAGACTCATTCTCGAAGCCATTAACAGAACCGTCAGCAGCATGTTCAATGTGAACGCTGTCCTGTCCCTCGTTGCAAACCACGCTAGCCATAACGACAGCATTAACGCAAACGCCCTCACAGGTGCGAAAAATTCGGCTATAGGTATTCTCGCAGTCCTCACGAAATACAAAGCAAATGCGTTTACAGCGTCAGCCTCATTCATCCATATCAATGACAAAAACTGAGCCAAATACATTTGCCATTCATCGCGCGCTAACACTGACGTTATTATCACTTCAGCAATCCACCAGCCCAGTATCTCCCCAAACGTCATGTAGTAATCGTACATGTGCGTTATGAGATATATACCTGCCCCGAATATTCCGCTCGCTAAAAGCAGAAATGCCCTTCCGGTTTTAGTGCTGCGCCCCGTCAAAAAATATGCACATAATGACGCTGCATATACCCCTGCAATCAGGCACACACGGAAAAATTTATCGAGTTCATGCCAGTGAGCCATCACAAAACTCACTGCTCCGAGTCCCAAAAGTATTCCTCCTGCAGTAAGCATTATCGCCCTGAGATTGCTCGCTTTGACATCGTAGAGTGAGAGTATTTTTGCTGACTGCTCATCGCTTATTATTCCCTCGTCTACCCATACAACTGTCTCTGCGTTAAGGAAGTCCATCTCCCTCCTTTTGATTTTTGACAACGCCATAACTAACTCACCCGACTCCCAAGCGGTATAGTCTTGTCTTCAGGTTCTACAAGTGTGAGCTGTTCCGATACTCCGTCCTTTTTAACGCTGGCGGCAAGTATCATGCCGTTGCTCTCAACACCGCATAATTTCACGGGCTTCAGGTTAGTTACGAGGATTACCGTTTTGCCGATGAGCTCTTCAGTTGAGAAGAATGCTTTTATCCCTGAACATACTGTGCGTTTCTCGTAGCCTAAATCAACTTCGAGCTTGTAGAGTTTTTTCGACTTAGGGATTTCCTCGCACTTGGTTATTCTTGCTACTCTCATCTCTACCGTTCTGAAATCGTCTATGCTGATTTCGGCTTCGTGTTCAACAGGTGCTGAATTGTTCTGTTCTTCCTGCAATTTCTTTTCCTCCTTTGATTTCTTCCATGCTTCAATGTCGATTCGCGGGTATAACACTTCCGATGTCCCTATCGTTCTGCCTGAACCTTCGCCCCATTTGAACGAGTCATACTGAGCTTTAGATGGGTCATCGTTTATGCCTAACTGAGTCCAGATTCGTTTAGCAGTATCGGGCATTACGGGAGCTATGAGCATTGCCGAGAGTCTCAGCGACTCATAGAGATTCAGCAGCACAAAGTCTAAACGTTCACCCTGCGACTCATCCTTAGCGAGTTTCCACGGGGCTGTCTCGTCAATAAACTTGTTCGACCTCCCTATGAACTCCCATATCGTTTTGAGTGCCTCATCGAAAGCGTAATCATTCATAGCTTCATCGACACGTTCAAGGACTTTTGATGATAATTCGCTGAGTTCCGATTTTGTTTCGGAACATGAAGGTACTAAACCGCCCCTGTAACTCCTAATCATCTGCAATGTTCTGTTGAGTAAATTGCCTAAGTCGTTAGCGAGGTCGCTGTTGATTCTTCCGACAAGTGCAAGTTCGGAAAAATCACCGTCATTCCCGAAAGGCACTTCGCGTAACAGGAAATACCTGAACGGATCTAAGCCGTACTCTTTAACCGTTTTGAAGGGGTCAACGACATTATGTTTGGACTTGCTCATTTTCTCGCCGTCAACAGTCCACCAGCCGTGAGCAAAAATTTCAACGGGCAAATTTATTCCGAGTGCCAGCAGCATTAACGGCCATATCACGCAGTGGAAACGGATAATATCTTTGCCGACCATATGCCTTACGTGAGGCCACCAGTAATTGAATTTTTCGGGGTCATCGAGGTAACCTGCTGACGTAACATAATTCACGAGCGCGTCAAACCAAACGTAAACAACATGTTTTTCATCGCCAGGAACAGGTATACCCCATTTGAGGCTTGTGCGTGAAACTGATTGATCTCTGACTCCGCTTCTGAGAAAACTCATTATCTCGTTGTAACGTATCTTAGGCATTACGGCCTTGAGATTTTTCTCGTAGTAATCAATGAGCTGAGGGACATATTTTGAAGCTCTGAAGAAATAGCTTTCCTCTTCCATTACTGTCAAGGGTCTTCCGCAGTCGGGGCATGTTTTGTTAGGGCCCATGCTTGACTCCGGAACGTATGTTTCATCAGGTATGCAGTAGTACCCTGAATAAGTCCCTTTGTAAATGTCGCCCTGTTCGATTAACTTAGCGAATATTGCCTGAACAGTTTTGATGTGACGTTCCTCAGTTGTACGAATGAAATCATCATTGCTTGCGTTAAGGAGTTTGCATAAATCCCTGAACGTCTGATGAATCCTGTCGACAAACTGCTGAGGTGTTTCACCTTTTGCTTCGGCAGCAGCCTGAATTTTCTGGCCGTGTTCGTCAGTACCCGTCAGAAAACGTACATCATAACCCTTCATTCTTTTGTAACGGGCTATAGCATCACATGCTGTTGTCGTATAGGCATGGCCTATATGGGGAATATCGTTGACATAATATATAGGTGTTGTGATATAAAACCGTTTAGGATTTTCCATAAAGTTACTACCTTCCTTCAAAAATTTGTGGTTAAATAATAGCATGAATGAAATCACAACAGCAGCTATTTTATTGAACGCATCATACGCAACTCAAAAAATTTTCTCTAACCTCTGCAGAGGCCATGAACCCTGCGAGTTATGGAAGAGTGAGTCGCTGTGGAATGAAATAGGACTCACACCGGCAATGAAACAGAAACTTTCACGTTTGCTTTATGATGACTGGGCGAAACGTGAACTTGAACGCACTGAAAATTTCAATGCGCGTTTCATTACGTCATATGATTTGGATTATCCTGCCAGATTATTGGAACTCAGAAAACCTCCCATAGGTCTTTACGTTAAAGGCTCAGTGAATCTCACACTCCCTTCAATCGCAATCGTAGGTACACGGAAATGTTCAGCTTATGCCGAAGGTGTAGCCTTTAATCTCGGAAAGGCCCTTGCTCAGGCAGGTATTACCACTATAAGCGGAGGTGCAAGCGGAATCGATACTGCAGGCCACAGGGGAGTACTTTCAGTGAACGGTGTAACGGTTGTAGTTTTCGGGACTGGACTCGATAAGTGTTACCCTGCAGCTAACAGGGACTTGTTTGCGCGAATACTTGAGAGGGGTGCATGGGTCTCTGAATATCCTTTCGGCACGGGCGGTAAGGGATGGCGTTTTACTGACAGGGACAGGCTTATAGCAGCTATATCATCGACAGTAGTAATAGCCGAGTCGCCTGAGGGCGGAGGAGCAATGCACACGGCTCGTATAGGTATTGAGACAGGTCGTGAAGTCTGGTCTATACCCGGAAGAATAACCGATGAAGTGAGTCGGGGTACTAACATGCTGATGAACGAGGGATCTAAAACTCTTTTCGACATAAACAGTTTCATCAATATCATTAAGGGTGAGCATGTTCAGGTTGATATTAATTTTGATGTTGAAGATGCTGAAGCTCCTGAATTAACGGACAGTGAAAAAATAATATATTCACTTCTCAGGCATAACGGAGGACGTACAACCGATGAACTTATGATTGAGAGCAGTCTCGATATATGGGAAGTTCAGACGGCATTAACATGTCTTGAGGCCGAAGGGCTTATCGCAAACTCATTTGGAAGATACTCAGTGTGCTAGAATTTTCTCTGATTTAATCGGCAAAATAACAAAATTTCTCAAGGGGGAATGCTTAAAGCATGAACTTCAAGCAGATTATTCTATACGGTATATGCGGAGTCTTAACGACTCTGATTGATATTATTGCTTACTGGGCTGTCTCGCGGGTATTCGGTGTTTCGGTTGTAACTTCAACGGTTATTGCATGGCTGGTTGCAGTTTTCTTTGCATACTGGTCGAACAGAAAATATGTTTTCGAGAGTAAAGCGACATCATTTTTCGCAGTAATTTTCGAGGCAGTTTACTTTTTTGCGTGCAGGATTGCTACGGGGGTACTTGACGTAGTGATAATGTATTTGTTCGCAGACCTTGCAGGCTTGAATGACGTTATCGTTAAAACAGTATCGAACATCATCGTTATTATACTCAACTACGTAGCAAGCAAGATGTTTATCTTCAAGGAAAGGAAAAGTAATTCATGAACAGGTTAGCAGCAGCGGCAAGAGGAGATATACCGTCCGATTTAGTTATACACAACGCCAGGGTAGCAAACATATTCACGCAGGAATACGAGTTAGCCGATGTCGCAGTATATTCGGGAAGGATCGCAGGTATAGGTCAGAATTACAGCGGTCTTGTGAACTTTGACGCTGAAGGCCGTGCATTGATACCCGGGATGATTGACGGTCACATTCACATTGAGGACACGATGATGACTCCGCAGGCATTTGCATACACTGCGGCATTGCACGGAACATCTGCTGTAATGGCTGACCCTCACGAAATCTCTAACGCTCTGGGAATGTCAGGACTCGAATACATGTTCAAAGCGTCTCAGGGTTTACCTGTCGATATATTCTACGGAGCACCTTCATGCGTACCTGCGAGCGATTTCGAGACACCTTATGAGGAACTCGACATGACAGCGATAAAGTTAATGTTTGACCGCAAAATGACTCAGCATTTAGGTGAGATGATGAATTTTCCTGCTGTAATAGCAGGAGATGCTGAAGCATGGGGGAAAATTCTCGCTGCCGGCGACGTGCCTTTAACGGGACATGCTCCCGGAGTTTCGGGCAAAGCACTTAACGCTTACATGTCGAGCGGCATAAATTCAGACCATGAATGCACGACATTGGACGAGGCAAAGGAAAAATTATCGCGCGGAATGTGGCTGATGATTCGTGAAGGTGCTTCGTTCTTAGACCTGAAGACATTATTGCCGCTGGTTAAGGATAATCCGTTAAACGCAGCGAGATGTATGGCGGTTAGCGATGACATAACAGCGAGGTATTTGCTGGAGCGCGGCCACATGGACGAAAAGATGAGGATAATGATTCGTGAAGGTCTTAATCCTTTCACTGCACTGAGAATGGTAACGCTGAGTCCTGCGGAATACTTCAGGCTCTACAACAGGGGGATAATAGCTCCCGGTAAAATCGCGGACTTCACGATACTTGACGCAGAGGAGATGAATGAATCGTTTAAGATTCATTCAGTGTGGAAGAACGGACTTCAGGTAGTGCGTGATGATGATGTGTTTGCAGTGAATGATTCCGAGAATCTTGCTCCCGTAACAAAAGTAAGAGTCAAAAAGATTCCTTCAGCCGAACAGATCCGTGTTCGTTCAGACGGCTCAATGATGAACGTAATCGGAGTCACTGAAGGAACAGTGATTACCCGTACATTGCAGGTTAAGCCTAAAACTGTTGACGGTTATGCAGCTGCGGACTCAGAGAACGACATAGCCAAGATAGTAGTACTTGAACGCCACAGGGACACGGGGAGATTCGGAGTAGGTTTCGTGAAAGGACTTGGTATTAAGCGCGGAGCAGTAGGTTCATCGGTAGCACATGACGCACATAATTTTGTTGTTGCAGGAGCAGATGATGAGTCGATAGTTACTGCGTTAAAGAGGCTTGCCGAAATGGGCGGAGGCTTAGTTGTTACTGACGGCCATGAGCTGAAAGCATCGTTTGCATTGCCCATAGGCGGATTGATGAGTTACTTACCGCCTGAGAGGGTGAGCAGTGAACTTACCGATATGGAGAACGCGGCAGGGACACTCGGAGTGAGGATAGCACATCCGTTTATGGTACTGTCGTTTTTATGCCTGAGTGTTATACCTGAACTGAGAATCACTGATTTAGGTTATGTTGACATAACTAAGGGAGGAATACAGGAAGTTTTTGTGAGATAATTAGGGTTCATTTTTTTATGGAGCGTGATAAGTAATGTCATTATTCAGGATTCGAGAGACCGGCAGCTCATTCATGACCGAAGTCCTCGCAGGTATAACGACTTTCGTAACGATGTCGTATATTATTTTCGTGAACCCCAGTATTCTCAGCAACACCGGAATGGATTTCAAGGCATTAGTAGTAGTTACGTGTCTTGCCTCAGCGTTGGGTACATTCTGCATGGCAATATTTGCCAATTACCCGATAGCACTTGCGCCGGGTATGGGGTTAAACGCATTTTTTGCGTTCGGAGTAGTCCTCAACATGAAGATTAACGGTGCTCCTGTAACATGGCAAATGGCATTGGCAGCGGTCTTCATTGAGGGAGCTATATTCGCAGTGCTGACGCTGACATCGATTCGAGAGGCTATAATGAACTCTATTCCCAAGAGTCTCAAAATCGGTATCAGTGCAGGTATCGGACTGTTCATAGCGTTCATAGGGCTTCAGAGTGCGGGAATAGTCGTCAATAATGAAGCAACACTTCTCGGACTCGGTTCTATCAAAAATAACACATCAATGATGCTTGCTATGGCAGGTTTAATCATCATGGCAGCTCTCACGGCATGGAAAGTTAAGGGTGCACTCCTCATAGGCATAATAGCTGTTACGGGAATAGCAGCGGCATTGGGACTTGTTGAGATACCTTCACAGTTTGTATCGGAGCCTCCGTCAATAATGCCTCTTGTCTGTAAACTTGATTTCTCGCTGATTAAAGAGCCTGAGTTCTGGATAGTAGTGTTTACATTTTTCTTTGTTGACTTTTTCGATACTTTAGGGACTTTGGTAGGTGTCTGCAACCGTTCCGGACTTCTTGATGAGAACGGTAATCTGCCGAGAGCTAAGGGAGCATTAATGGCTGATGCAGTTGCTACTATGGCAGGAGCTGCTATGGGAACGTCAACGGTAACCAGTTATGTAGAGTCATCATCGGGAGTTGCTCAGGGAGGCCGAACGGGTTTAACGGCAATAGTAACGGCATTGCTTTTTGTCGGAGCAATATTCTTCACTCCTGTTGTAGGAATAGTACCTGCATACGCCACAGCACCTGCGCTTGTAATCGTAGGAATTTACATGATGATGAGTTTGCGCGACATTAATTATGACGACTGGACAGAACTTATCCCGTCAATCGTAGGTTTCTTCATGATGCCTCTTGCGTACAGCATAGCAGTAGGAATTGAGTTTGCTATAGTTCTGTACGTTGCGATAAAGATACTCACAGGGAAGTTCAAGGATATATCATTACTGATGGTTATACTCTCAGTGCTTTTCATCGCAAAGGAATTTTTAGCGTAACAGTAATATCAGGGCTTCAGCCGTCCTCAGAGAATGAGGGCGGTTATTTTTTTGCTGAACTGATGAGATATTTTTACTTTTATGCTTGACACATATCATTTATGCTGTATAATTCTCACTGTCAGCCGGCAATGACAGGAAATCAAAACGAAGGGAGGCGTAACAGAATGGCAATCGCAACAGTTAAGAAGGTCAGCGTCAGCGTCAGACTCGATAACGGGACAGACTCTCAGGGCAATGTTAAGACAGTGAACATTCAGCTCGGTAACATGAGCGAAACGAACTTCGATGATGACAAAGCCCTCGCAGTAGTAAGCGTACTCGGACCGTGCCTCAGCAAAACGGTAGTCAGCGTCGAGAAAACTGAAGTCAGCACACTCACAGCGGCATAACCCGTAACTGAGCGGCAAACGGTAAACGGCAAACGGAAAGGAGGTGTAAAAATCATGGCAGAAGGAACGAAATTAGTACTTACGTTCGCAACAGCCAGCAGCGACAAGGCAACGACATTCACGTTCAGATATGCGAAGCCGGGCGCAACAACGGCACAGGTCAAAGCACTGATAAATGCGATGATAGCCAACAAGGAGATTTACGAATACCCCCCTGTTACGGCGAAGAGCGCAAAGACAGTAACGACCAGTGAGACAGTTTACGATTTATCGGCATAGCGTAACGGCACAGCACAAACGATTGAATTTTAGGGGAATCCTTCAGGTGAGAGAGACCTGAGGGATTTTTCTTTATCTTTATTTTTTCTTTTTGTGGTAAAATATTCAAACGTAAGCAGAAAAATTAACAAAAAATCTGCTTAACATTGAAAGGAGTATTGCATAATGCCCGAAAAAGAATACAAGAGTATACGTGAGATATTCGGTTCAATGCTCTTCGACAAGAGAGCTATGAGGGAAAGGCTTAACCCTGATGTCTATGCGCAGGTCATTGAGGCTATGGAGGGAAGAGAAAGACTTTCGCCCGAAGCAGCAGATATTGTAGCAGGTGCTATGAAGGACTGGGCTATCTCGAAAGGCGCAACGCATTGGTCTCACTGGTTCCAGCCCCAGACGGAATTAACTGCTGAAAAACATCTCGCTTTCACAATGGCTGACCAAGAGGGTAACCCCATTGAGCTTTTCAGGGGTCATAATCTGGCTCAGGGTGAACCTGACGCTTCGAGTTTCCCTTCTGCAGGAACGCGCTCAACATTCGAGGCAAGAGGATATTCAGCGTGGGACATTTCAAGCCCTGCGTTTATCGTCAAAACACCTAAGGGAGGTACATTATTCATTCCGTCAGTGTTCTTATCGTTTGACGGCACACCGCTCGACCTCAAAACACCTTTACTGAGAGCACTGGATGCCGTTGAGGGAAGAGCCTTGAAACTCCTCAAGACATTAGGCCAGAGAGGTATACGCTACGTTAAAATGACTGTCGGTGCTGAACAGGAATACTTTTTGCTCGACAGACCGCGCGCTCAGTTAAGACCCGACATAAGATTCTGCGGAAGGACTCTCATTGGAGCTCAGCCTGCAAAAGACCAGAAATTAGATCATCATTACATGGGAGCAATTCACGGAAGAGTCCTGCGCTACATGGAGGACGTTGAGAGAGACCTCGCAAGACTCGGAGTCTCTGTCCTCGCACGACACAATGAAGTTGCCCGCTGCCAGTTTGAATTTGCACATCTTTACTCGGACGCTAACAGGGCATGTGATGCAAACCAGATTTTGATGGAAACGATGAGGAAATTAGCCCGTCAGCATGAACTCAGGCTGTTGTTCCACGAAAAACCCTTCGCAGGCATGAACGGTTCAGGCAAACATACTAACATCTCACTCGTTGACAGCGAAGGCCGTAACCTCCTTAAACCCTCAAACTCACACAGGCGCAACGTCGTATTCTTAACGTTCCTGTCAGCACTCGTTCTCGGAGTGTCGAAGTTCCACAGCCTTTTACAGTTTTCGATTGCCAACGCAGGAAACTTATTCAGGCTCGGAGGACATGAAGCTCCACCGTCAATCATAAGCGTATATCTCGGTGCTGCACTCACTGATCTGATTCACAGGCTCGATAATTCTGACGTATCATTGCCCGAAAAAGGAGTCATGGATTTGGGACTCGCTAAACTCCCTGACATAATCCCGTTCGACAGCGACAGAAACAGAACTTCACCCGTTGCCTTCACCGGTGACAAGTTCGAGTTCAGAGCACCGGGTTCATCGCAGAGTATCGCGTTACCCGTAACTATGTTCGCAAGTTTATGGGCTTGGGGAATCGAACAGGTTACAGGAATGATTGAGACCCGAATCGCTGAGGGCAAAGACCCTATTGACGGTGCGCTTGAGGCAGCAAGAGAGGCGTTCAGGGCCGGGAGCAGCATTCTGTTTGAAGGCGATGCTTATTCTGCTGAATGGCATGACGAAGCTAAGAGAAGAGGACTTGTTGAGGCCGAGACAATGCCCGACAGAATAGACCTCGCCATGAAACCTGAGAACAAAGCTATGCTCGAAGAACTCGGAGTTTACCGTTCGCATGAACTTGAGAACTTACACGCAATACGTATGGAGAGCTTTGCTACCGGGCTTGAGGTTGAAGCTGCCGTGCTTTACGACATGTTATGGGAGGGAGTACTGCCCGCAATCTCCAAACAGCTCACCCTCGAACGCAACTCAATGCTCTATTTTGAGGACGTTGACTTCGGCGACATGACCCCTTGGAGGGATTAC
Source organism: Synergistaceae bacterium (assembly GCA_017458545.1). Classification (GTDB taxonomy): domain Bacteria; phylum Synergistota; class Synergistia; order Synergistales; family Aminobacteriaceae; genus JAFUXM01. Next base: position 18,630 of record JAFTBA010000005.1, read on the forward strand.
GTAGGCGGACTCGGACGCGCTAAGAACGCACTGATTCATGACGCGAATAACCTCTTTGAACTCAAAGGAAGACTCTCAGGTATGAACGCAAGAGAACGAAGCGACTTCCTCACAGGAACGATTATTCCGTTGATGGACGAAATCAGAGCGAAATGTGATGCCGCAGAACTCACGATTGCTGCGGATATTTGGCCGTACCCGATTTACAGGAACTTGCTTTCACTCAGTGCATAATGTAAAAATTTCCCCTGCCTGAATTTAGGACAGGGGATTTTCTTGTGGCTACAGTTTGATGCACTCCCATTGTTTGACAGTCTTGAAATCGAGATATTTTGACGGTGAGGTGAAGAAATCATCTGATATTTTGCCGTCAACAGTAACATTAATTTCTTCAGGAGAAATATATCCTGTATCGGCAAAATACTTCAAATAGCTTATTCGCAAAGGATCAAATCCCATGTATCGAACTGCTGCAAAATCACAGGCCGGTAAATTCTCTCCTGCCATAATCGTTTCGGCATTCTTTGATGTAGGACAGAAAGGTCCCTGACCTTCACCTGCCGTTATTCCGTCAATCACACTGAAATAACGTCTCTCACGCTTCATCATTCCACGCCATAAATCCGCAGTCATACGCCATATGGTATCGTTACCCGGCCAAGCTCCCCTGTGCTTAACTTTAGCTGTTTGCCCTTTTTCCCATTCTTCTCGCGAAGAATACTCATCCCCTCCTGTTTCAGGGTAACCGTTACGCCAGTGTACTAACTGGTTCTTATCAGCAA